>JACMLA010000221.1 GCA_014379815.1 Bryobacteraceae bacterium
CCTCTCTAAAGACTGAGTACCGCACGCAAACGCTCAGACTGCCGGCGTGACATCTCAACAATCTGCCCACCTCGCAATACGGCAGTGAGGCCACCAGAGATGCTGATATAGGTCCTCTCAATCCAGTTCAGGTTGAGGATCTGCTTACGATTCGCGCGGAAGAACATCACCTCGCCGAGTTGCTGCTCAAGGCCACATAACGATCGCCGGATCAATGGCCGCTCCGCGCCGAAATGTAAACGAGTGTAGTTGCCTTCCGATTCCAGCAAAAAGATGTCCGACACCTCAACAATCCAGCAGCGGTCTCCATCCCTGACGAACACTCGCGACGGACGTAGTTGCGGAAAAGCCGTGTCGATCCTCCGCAGGGAAGCGGCCAGACGTTCCGGCGCGATCGGCTTTAGCAAATAGTCCAGCGCGTTAACCTCGAAGGCACGTAGAGCATGTTTGTCATAGGCAGTAGTGAAAATCACAGACGGAACGTAATCCTGAAGGCAATCCAGCAGTTCGAAACCAGTCATTCCAGGCATCTGAATATCGAGGAACAAAAGATCAGGCGACAGTTCGCCGATCAGGCGCAAGGCCTCAGCTGCGTCACTCGCCTCTCCTGTGATTTCGACGTCGGTGTGCGATTGCAGCAGCCGCCGCAGTTCCAGGCGCGCGAGTCGTTCGTCATCTACAATCAAAGCCCTCATGCACTTGTCAGCAAACGGCTGGGATCAGCACCGTAGCAGTTACCAGCCCATTCCCATCGTCCAGACTGAGGCTAGCGGGTTCTCCATACAACAGGCGTAATCGTTCGCGAACATTAGGAAGACCTAACTGAGCCTGTGTTGTTGGGACGTCCTGTAGGTGCCCTGTGTTCTTCACCACAAGGCGAATAAACCCATTCTCCAGTTGCCCTCTAATGATTAGGTCGCCATAGCCGGTCACTTGGCCGATGCCGTGCTTGATCGCATTCTCAACCAGAGTCTGCAGAAGCATAGGCGGCAGGAAGCACTGTGCCGCCGCCGGGTCTACGTCAATATCCAAACGCAGGCGTTCTTCAAAACGTATCGCTTCGAGCGCCAGATAATCCGAGACCGATTCGATTTCCTCAGCCAGTTTGACCGTATGCTGCCGGTCATGACGGAGACTATTCCGAAGTACATTAGCAAGCCGGGTCAGCATGTCTTGCGAGCGGGGCGGATCGACCACGACCAGGGCCCGGATGGAGTTCAGGCAATTGAACAGAAAGTGCGGATTGATCTGGGCTTCCAGAGCCCGGAGTTCGGCTTCGCGCAAGGCGAGTTTCAGTTGCTCTTCGCGCGCAGCGTCGCGGCGCCGTTCCGTGAACCTCAAGTACAGAATCGTCCAGACGCCAGTAGCAAGGAGCATTCCCCACCAGAGTGCGACTACCGCCACGATCGTCCACTGGCCTCCCGCGACCAACAGGTTCGTCCCAACTACCAGGGCGGTTTGCATCACGCTGATCAGCAACACCCCAGTGGCGAGGAACGGCCACAACCGGGTTGTCCGCTGGTCCGCTTGGCGCCGCATGGCGATTTGCCTCCGGAAGAGATCAGTCAGTCCAATGCTGGAACCAATCAGAACAGCGTGGCCGACGAGCAAAGGGCCGAGTGGCCCCCCGTTTAACAGATTGATCGTTATACCAATCAAGGAATATGCCAGCCAGCCAAGTACCTGGTAGATCCAGTAGGTGTGCATAGCTACAGCATGCCTGAAATAACCGACACTGGGCAGAGAATTGGGAAGAGCGGCGAAAAGCGGGGATGAACGGAACCGACCGGCATGTTGGGTGAGCGAAGCAAGCTACAGCAAATCAAAGTTGCAGTAAAGCAGTGCGTGGGGCGGGCGTCCACGCCTGCAGAGGGTCTCCAGACCCGCACGGCACTTCCCGATGCATTCAGCCCCCCTGCCAGTGAACACCTCCATCGAGCTTAGGAGGCTGATGTAGCTGTTGGCAGCGGAAAGAGAATCAGGAGCAATGCCCCGCCTCTTGGGACGGCACATATAACAGGCTGTTCGATTTTGCTCCCGGTCGAGCCTGCCCGAGCGATGCGTGCCGGGCAGAACTCGCAACGATCCGTTGTGCTCACTGCACTCATCCAGATGAAGTCTAAGCGCGACCATCAAGTCCAGAAGGACGGCAGGGCGGTTGGACGTGAGGTACACCGCCCTTCACTGTCGAGGGTTCAAAGCCAGGTACATCGATCCTCTCTTTGACGCATATCGTCAGATCCTGATGCCAGGGCACATCCAATGAGCCTCCGGCGTCTTGTCGAACAGAGTCGCACGAACCGCCCTGGCCGTGCCGCCCAAAGCAGGGCTTACGAGCGCCTGAATCTTCTCCGAAGCAGCATAAGCGGCGATCCCTGGCACCTCAGCTAGCAGGTTCCGGATTGCATAGATGCCGCCTTTCCTGCGAACTGCTGCGGACTAATTTACGGAACTCAAGCTCTTCGAGTTGCCGCAATTCCTGCTCGTCCAGAAACCCAGGAAGAATGGCAAAACCACGTTCCTCAAGTTCGTGTTTGTGGTGGGACATCGACTACAGGACGATACGCCTCGGTGTTAGCATTCAATCGCTTCGACTAGGGCCGCCACCCCTGGTCACCAGACCCGCACGTACCCGCCAATTCGCGCCTCGCCATGGCCGTCCTCTCATTGTGGCTCAAACGAGGAATCTGCGGAACCGGTTCGGCCATAGCAACCATCAGGACTGAGCGACAATGAAACCTTGGCGATCCTCACCCGCCGAAAAGTAATCGCGGCTGCCGCTGGAGCCATAGCCGCTGGACTCTACCCAACCCTTGTCGAACCCCGGTGGCTCGACCTCACCGTCACACGAGTAGGTCTCCAGACACCCGGGAAAATCAGAATCCTTCAACTGACGGATCTACACGCATCCTGGGCCGTTCCAATAGGCTTAATTGAAAGAGCGGTCGACGTCGGCTTGAAGAGCAGACCGGATCTCGTGTGTCTAACCGGTGACTTCATCACTCACAAGAGTGACTTCGACGCCGAGC
>JACMLA010000222.1 GCA_014379815.1 Bryobacteraceae bacterium
GCTTCGTTTCTGTGGATCGCGCTCGCGCTGCTGCCGTACTGCTTCCTGACTTACATGAATCGGGTGCCAAGTCGGCAGACCTATCTGGCCAGTCTTGGTCTCAGTTGGCTGGTGGGAGCGGCTGTCACCCGACTCAAAAGTAAACGAGTCGCTGCTATCGTGTGCCTGTTTGTTCTGCTCCACAATGTCGGGATTTTGTGGATCTGGAAGCGCTCCCAGTACCTCGAGCGAGCCGAGTGGACCGACCGGCTGCGCCAGATCCTTCTCACTTCTGGCGAGCCTGTTCGGGTCCACTGCTTCCCTTACGGAATGCCAATTGCCAGCGCGGTGGCGGACAGTGTCGGCCGCCAGTTTATTCCCGACCCGTGGCCGCGCATTGCCCCCGGTTGCTTCGAGGTCAGCGTAGGAAATCAGCTGATTCGTATACCGACTCGTTAACCAGTTTCCCGTCTGGCTCGTCCTCCAAAGCAGATGCGCCTTGCAAGTCTATTCGTTTTATGTGCGTGCGCGCACACTTTTGCTTCTGAGAGCACGCTGTCTGTCGAGGAGATTGTCCGGCGGTCCTGCGAACGCCAGGCTCACGATCTGGAACTCCGCAAACAGTACACATACAAACAAGCCGACGACGTCCGTATGCTACACAAGGACGGCGGCACGAAAGAGCGTAAGCAGAAGACTTTCGAAGTGCTCTACATCAGCGGAACTCAGTACAGGCGCCTGATCGAAAAGGACGGACGCCCGCTCAACGAAAAAGAGGCTCGCGAGGAAGAAGCAAAGATGGATCGCGAGATCCGGAAACGAAAGGGAGAGTCGGACGGCGACCGCCGGAAGAGGCTCGGGAAGGAGCAGAAGGAACTGGACGAAGACCGAAAGAATCGGACCGAGATTCCGAGGGCGTTTGAATTTACGCTGTTGGGTGAAGAAGTCGTCAGCGGCAGACCTTGCTGGAAACTACAGGCCGAGCCCAGACCTGGCTACAAGCCGAACTCGCGCGCCTCAAGCTTCATGTCGAAGATTCATGGAACGCTCTGGGTTGATAAGCAGGATTACGATTGGGCCAGAATCGACGCGGAATCACTGGAGACTTTTACCGTCGGCCTCGGCCTGTTCAAGATTGGCAAGGGCGCACACATGCAACTCGAGCAGCACCGCGTCAATGACGAGATCTGGGCTCCGAAAGAGGCGAGGATGAAAGCTAATGCGAAGGCACTTTTCCTCGTCGGCGGGAACTTCGACATGCAGTTCAGGTTCTATGATTACCGGAAGTACAGTGTCGATTCCACCGTTACCGTTGCCGCCGAAGGAGAGAAATAATCGTGTATGAAGCAGTGGTACGATAGAAAAACCGAACAACCAGAAGGCGGTCTTCGTCTGTCCACAGCAGGAGCCTTTCAGCCGTGAAAACCAAATGGAAGATATTGCTGGGACTCATCGTTGTGTTCCTGGCTGCGGGCGGCGTCTACGCCAGTATCAAATACAACCAGCGCGGAGTCGTCAACGCGCAGACTGGAAAGGTTGTCCGGCAGGACCTCGCTTCGGTCGTGACCGCCTCAGGCGAGATCAAACCTCGTAACTATATAAATCTGGGTGCGAATACGATGGGACCGGCCCGCATTACCCAACTTCTCGTCATCGAAGGAGACCGGGTCCGGAAAGGCCAGGTAGTCGCGAAGCTGGAGTCGATTCAGGCCGAAGCCGATGTGGCCGCTCAGCGTGCTGCGGTCGGGTCCATGGAAGCGGATTCAGCGGCATCGGAAGCAGGTGTCAGGGCCTCTGACGAGAATGTGCTCACCTCGCAGGCCACGCTTGAACGAAGTAAAACCGATCTCGAACGGGCCCGCATCGATTTCGAACGAACTCAGAAACTGTATGCGGAAAAGTTGATCGCTCAGCAGGAATTTGACACCAAACGAACGAATCTCGCTGGTGCGCAGGCGGCCATCGCCGAAGCCCAGGCTCGAATCGAGCAGGCAAAGGCGCAGCGTCAGCAGATCGCGGCGCAGCTGAATGCCTCGCAGCGCAGGATCGGGCAGACCCAGGCGAATCTGCGACGGGCATCGGACATTCTCGACAAATACAGCGTCGCATCTCCCATCAATGGTGTCGTGACGAACCTGCCGGTACGCGCCGGAGAAACCGTGGTTCCGGGTATTCAGAATTCAGCGGCAAGCACCATCATGACTGTCGCCGACATGTCGATTATCACTGCCGAAGTCAAGGTCGACGAGACTGACATTGTCAACGTGAAGCTAAGTCAGACCGCCGAGATCAACATCGATGCAATGCCTGGCCGCACGTTCCGTGGGCATGTGATCGAGATCGGGAATACCGCCATCCTGCGATCCACCGGCCTCGCCGCTTCGCAGAGCGCGGTGTCGAGCCAGGAAGCCAAAGATTTTAAAGTTGTGATCGCTCTCGACGATCCGCCCGAGGAGATGCGCCCCGGCCTTTCCTGCACCGCAAAGGTGACCACCGCCAACCGTCCCAAAGTGTTGTCCATTCCGATTCAGGCACTGACGGTCCGGCAAAAAGGAGATCTGGAGCCGCAGCAAAATAAGAAAGATAATAAGCCCAGCGGCACCATCGATCCTTTAGCGGAGAAGGCCCGCAAGGAAGAGATTCAGGGAGTGTTCGTGGTAGCCGGTGAGAAAGCTCAGTTCCGCAAAGTCGAGACCGGCATTACCGGGTCGACCGACATCGAGGTTCTTAACGGCCTCAAAGAAGGCGACGAGATTATTACAGGCAGCTACAAAGTAATCCGAACGCTCCGCAATGAGGCGAAGGTGAAAGTCGATAACAAGGCACCGGTCAAGGCGGAGTCGTAATTCATGGCAACTGCAGGAGTGCTCAGCAGCAAAGAGCGAGGCGAAGCTCTCAGGCGCGACAACATCGTCATCCGGACGTACGATCTCTGGAAGACCTACGTAATGGGTGACCAGGAGATCCACGCGGTTCGCGGTTGCGAGATCGAAATCAAGCGCGGCGAGTACGTTGCCATTATGGGTCCATCCGGCTCGGGTAAATCGACCCTGATGAACCTGATCGGATGTCTGGATTCGCCAACCAGGGGCGAGTATTTCATCAACGGCAGCCTGGTCAGTTCGATGACAGACGATGAGCTGGCGCGGATCCGCAACAAAGAGATCGGCTTCGTCTTCCAGACGTTCAATCTTCTACCCCGCGCCAGCGCGCTTCACAATGTCGAGCTTCCGTTGATCTACTCCGGAATGCCTGCCGACCAGCGGATCGAACGTGCCCGCGCTTCGCTGCGTTCGGTAGACCTCGAGCACCGCATGAACCACAAGCCCAATGAGATGTCGGGCGGACAGCGGCAGCGCGTCGCGATTGCCCGCGCGCTTGTAAACAACCCCTCCATTCTGTTGGCGGACGAACCGACAGGTAACCTCGATTCCGCGACCGGGCAGGAGATCATGGCTCTGTTCGAACGCCTTTACCAACAGGGCAATA
>JACMLA010000223.1 GCA_014379815.1 Bryobacteraceae bacterium
GAGCTTGGGCTGAACGCCGGTGTCGCACTTTCTGACGATGGCAAACCTTATTCCGGTATGGGCGCTGCTTTCGCCGACTACGACAACGACGGGCTCCCGGATATAGCCGTCTCCAATCTGGCTCTGGAGAAGTGGGCGCTGTACCGTAGCGAAGGGGAAGGTACTTTTGGTTATGTCAGCCTGACTTCAGGGTTGGCCGGAGTTACGGTGCGTAGCTCGGGCTGGGGAATCGGCGTGTATGATTTCGATAACGATGGCTGGAAAGACATTTTTGGGGCTCAAAGTCACGTGCTTGACAATGTCGAGCGTATCAATCCATCGCTGCGCTATCTGGAGGCGCCTGGCCTCTACCGAAATGTTGCCGGCCGTTTTGAAAAGTCACAATTAAGCAATCTCGTCAGCGTTGCCGGGCGCGGCGCCGCTTTCGGTGACATTGATAATGACGGAACAATGGACGTGGTCGTGTCTACTCTGGGCGGAGCTCCGATGGTGCTGCAGGGTAAGCCCAATCAGAACCACTGGTTGCTGCTGCGGCTGATTGGCAGAGCCAGCAATCTGGCGGGAATCGGTGCGAAGGTAAGGATCGGCAGCCAGCACGTCTACGTAACTACATCGGGAAGCTATCTCTCGGCCAGTGACAGCCGAGTCCACTTTGGACTTGGACCGGACAAGCGCGCAACAGTGGAGATCGTTTGGCCAAGCGGAAAGACTCAGACACTGCGCGACGTTTCAGTCGATCAAGTTATGACAGTTCGAGAGCCCGAATGATCGCGGCGCTTGGCCTTGTGCTCTTGCTGCAGGCGTCATCAGACCAAGGTCAGCAAGAACTCAGCCGACATGTGGAGGCAGGCCTCAAGGCGAAAGCATCGGGACAGCTCGATATCGCAGTTCGTGAGTTCCGCCGCGTTGCCCAACTTGCGCCCAACCTGGCTGCAGCGCATGTAAATCTCGGTGCGGTTCTTCTTGAGAAGGCGGAGTATGCCAACGCAGTCCCTTCGCTCAAGAGGGCGCTGGCACTAGATCCAACACTTAGCGGTGCACACAGTATGCTGGGCTCGGCCTTGCTGGCTATGGGCTTCGCGGCAGAAGCAATACCGCATCTAGAGACCGGGCAGGCGCGAGATTTGCTGGGAGTCGCCTTGCTGGAATCTGGTCGTCCGCGCGAGGCCGTTGAGCATCTTGAAGCTGCCTGGGCGAAGCGGCCCGACGACCCCGATTTGCTCTACTATCTGAGTCACGCCTATGGACAGATGGCTCAGCAAAGTGGGGAAAGGCTCGCCCGAACCAATTCTCCGCGTTCTCACCAGATTCGTGCAGAAGGCCTCGCCGCTGCGGGTAAATCGGTGCTGGCGATACAGCACTTTCGAACAGCGCTGGCAGGCAGGTCCGGACTTCGTGGTGTTCACTATGCGCTGGGCGAGTTGTATCTGCTCTCAGGAGACTATTCCAATGCAGAAGCGCAGTTTCGTGCGGAAGTCCAACTGGTGCCAGGATCAGCAGCAGCCGCTTACAAGCTCGGATCGGTTCTGCTGCTTCTGGGTCAGGTACCCGAAGCAACCCGAGAGTTGCAACGTGCGGATGAGCTTCAGCCTGGGATGCCCGAGACCTTGCTGGAACTTGGCAAAGTGATGAATTCCTCGCAGAACTTCACAGACGCAGTTCGTTATCTGAAACAGTTGCTCGAGTCCGAGCCGGACAGCAGTTTGGCCGAGGTGGCGCACTTTCAACTTGCGCACTCTTACAAGAAGCTGGGCAACACGACCGAATCCGAAATTCACTTAAAGCGGTTTCAGCAATTGCGTGCTGCCAGCAAGTGACATCTGCACTGGCGGATACTGAAACACACAATGAATTCGACAAAGCCTTTGCGGGGAGCCTTGATTGGATGCGGATACTTCGGCAAAATTCAGGCCGAGGCATGGAGCCGTACCCCGGGCGCCAAGATCGTTGCCGCATGCGATCCCCAAATCGAGAAAGCAGCAGCGGTTTCCTCGTGCGCCTTTGAAAGCCCGGAGCAGATGCTGGCCGCGACTGAGCTGGACTTCGTGGACATTGCCACACGACCTGACTCGCACCTCCAGCTGGTGCGGCTCGCGATAGAGCATCGTCTGGCTGTCATCTGTCAAAAACCTTTGGCGAACTCAGTTGAGGACGCACGGGCCATTGTCAGGCTGTCGGACGAAACAGGAATTCCAGTGATGGTTCATGAGAACTGGCGATGGCAACCATGGTTCCGCGAGGCACATAGGCTGATTTTTCAGGGAGCGATTGGCAATCCACTTTGCTACGACTTCCGCATTCGTCAGCGGGATGGTTGGGGGCCTAATGCCTATCCCAATCAACCGTACTTCCGAGACATGACGCGTCTTCTAATCTATGAAACGCTGGTCCATCCAATCGATACGGCCCGTTACTTTTTTGGCGATATCTCCGCAGTGTTTGCTCGCGTGCGTCGTGTGAATCCGGTGATTGCCGGCGAGGATCGCGCTCTCCTGACGCTGGTACATCGGGGGGAGGTGGATGGTGTGATCGACGGCCACCGCTTCCTCGATCCCGATCCGCGAGGTCCAGCTATGGGCGAAACCGTGATCGAAGGTAGCGAAGGCGTGCTCGGTATCAGCGCCGCAGGCGAAATTAGAATCAACGGAACATCCGTTTATCCCGCGCCCACAGGCCTTCCAGGATACAAGGGCGACAGTGTGCGTGCCGTTCAGATGCACTTCGTGCAGTGCCTGCGGGACGGGACACTCATGGAGTCCGGAGTCAAGGATTACTGGAACACTTTCGCCGCTGTTGAGGCTGCATATGCGAGCGTTGCAAACAACTGCCTGGTTCCCGTATCAGGTCCGTGACTCGCGTTCTATTGAACCTGATCAAAGGCGAGGCCACTGGAAGGCAGGCGTGCGCCCGTCCTCTTCACTCGCGACGCCCACGTGTGGAGCACACCGTCCGGCGTCCGCCCGAGTTCATAGCGACGTTCCAGAATCAGTCCTTCGTCAGGCAGTTCTTCATCCCTCAGCCGGAAGTCGCGAGAAAGGAGATCTCCCGCGGGACCTGTTTTCTGGCCAGCCAGCTTGCCTCGCACCAGCGTCCTTCCGCTGTCGGATTCGGTCAACAGCAGAGGAATACGATCATCCGGTGGGGCCACGACTGGCAGGTACATCAGATCTCCTGCGCCAGTAGCTGGAGCCTCGGCTGGAGGTGTTGGCGCTTGGGGTACCACCTGCAACGCCCACGCAAGATTCGCGGCTTCGTCCCGAACGAACACCACCTTTTCCACCGGTTCAGCGGCAATGAATCCGACGCTGGGTGGAGGCAAGAGCAGGTAAGGAAGATCGGAAACCTCCCACAATCGCCAGCCCGGATTTGGCCGGATCTGCTCGACCGGTCGAATGACAGTTTTCACTCCGAAAGTGTCCGTCACAATCAGAGAATCGATCTTCGTCATGCTCGCAACTGGCAGTCGCAAGGGCAACAGGAACCAGTCAGCCGCGTAAGAAAGTGCGGTCTCAATCAACAGGAGACGTGCTGTGTCGGCGGGGCCTGCCTCTATCCTGCCAGCGTCAAAGCGAGGATCTTCCATCTCCCAAAACGCTAGTGCAGGCATGCCTGGTATTTGCAGGAGGGCAGGAGCGACTTCGGTGGTCGATACTACCGGGAATGCCTGAGAGCCTGAAACGGGAGCACTGGCGGTGAAAGAATACCAGTCGATGCGATCGCCTGTATGCTCAGGCGCGGTAAGGGTGATACGCCCTTCCGGAACGTTCACACCGGCAGTAAAGTTGTACTCGAGGCGATCCGTTACCCACGCGTAGCTCGATCTCGGACGACGGTAGGAGTACCATCCGACCCAGGCTCGCATAACGGTATCAAAGGCGGCCCGATCGGTTGGCGCAACACCCAGCTTTGCGTGAAGCTTCCCGGCGCCCAGATCGGAGATGACCGCCTCGGCGTTAGGAGTGACAGAATCCATCGGGTAGTGTTGCAACAGAGCTGCGGAGTATGCGGGTGCCATTTTCGCTTCACTCAATCGGTCGATAAGAATCGCACCTGCCGAACTCTGAGTCCGGGTATTGGCTTTGCCGCTATCGAACTCCACCTCTGCTTCGGTTGCGGTTGAGGCTACCGAAAAGCGAACCGTTCTCGGGCCGAACTGGAGGGTGTCTATAGCGAAGTTGCTTGACTTGATTTCCGCGACGACGGGGGAAGCTGCGTCCTCTCCCGTGAGTTCGCCCATCTGCCACTGCCGCCCGAGCAACCAGAGCGGATCGGCCAGCTTTGCGGCCATGCCTTCTGCCAGATCCAGGGGCTCACCCGTTTGGGTGTCCGGCTCAAGCCGCGTCCAAGTAGTAACAGACATGTCTTCTAAGAACTCCTGTGTTGCGCAACTGTGCCCAGAGTTGAAAAATTGGTAGCGACCGTATCACCGGCATAGTTATCGGCGAAGTACAGCGCGGGCAAGAACGATCCATGCACGTCGGCCGGCCTGATCATACGCATTTGCGACAGCTGCCAGGTTTCGACCAGTGCAGATTCCACAGAGTCGATGTTCCAACCCGTGACCTCCGGTGGGGTGATCAGCAGAATGGCCTGGGGCGCCCGCGAGCGTGGAGCATCGTAGTGCATGGCAATGCCCGTGGTTGCATCTTTACCGGGCGTGGTCTCATTCCACCCGTCAATCAACAGTCCGCTCACAGGACCGGTTGGCAAGTCACCGATAGAGACGACGTTAGATGCGGTATCGGCGGAGACGAATCGCAGGGGCAGGTCCTTGCCTGCACCGCGCAAAATGAACTCCAGGCTGTCGAGTGCCTCAATGGATGGGCGGACCCGGGCGAAATCGTGCAGCCACTCTTTCCTTGCAGATCGCCGATCAAACAACGGCAGGAGATCTCGTTTTGGGCCCACATCTCCCTCCTGAATCGCGCGGGCTCCGGTGAGCAGACGGCTGATCGCGGACGCAGCCCGCAGAGCTGTTTGCAGCGCTGGCGAATAGCTAACAGACCCGCCTCCTGCACTCTCTGAAAATTTGTTCGACAGCGCGGAAGCTTCTACCCCCGCCTTGACGAAGTCCAGCAGCCCTGTGGCAGAGACACCAATTTGCGCAAGGGTAACTGTGACCGGCGGTTTTCCTGTCCCAGTGACTGTCGCTGCCAGATTGGCCGGATTCCCGATGATCCCAGCGATCCATGCATTGCGAGCGTCCTGCGCAAGAGGCAACACAAGCCGCCAGGTGCTCGAAGTCGAGTTCGATTCCGTGCGCACCACGTCGAACTCCGGCGGGAGTGTTAACCCCGTGTCAAGCGCCGCCAGCGCGGGTTGCGCTCTGCCCGGATTACCTGTCGATTGCTGATGTACCGCTTCAGCGAGAAGGAGGTCGCCGATTGCGTCGGTTACGGAGGCAAGCCGGGATGCAACTGCAGGGAGATTGGATGGGGGGCTCTGATTCCAGGCCTGGGCCGCCTTCAATCCGTTGATCCTTTTACGACCGCTTCCGTCTACCAGAGCGAACTGGGTGCGCACGTCCGGCAGTTGCGTTCCCAAGCCGAGTTCCACCATCCAGCGCTCGATTCGCTCGCCAAGCAGGGCAGCGAGATTAGCCCCGTTGCGAACTGCTTCCAGTAAACTGCGCGCATCGCGGACGCGGTCCGACGAGAGATCGATAGCTAAGGGTGCCTGAGCGCCTTCCTGATTACGAGCCACGTAACCGGCTCTCAAAATTGCCGCAGTCCGCGCGTGCTCCAGTCCGGGACCGTGAATGAATCCTTCGCTGTCCGGGTCTGCTATGGCAGGCGCCCCATCCTTTGACAGCACTGCTGGGAAGGAAAGCCCGTCGAGCCAGGCGTACGCTCCGACATGAGATCCTCGCGGCGTAACGGCACGCATACTGGCCAGCCGTTCGGTAGCGAGCGCAGTGATCCACGCATCCAGCCGATGGGAAGAAGCGTCGAGAGTTTCAGCGGTAAGGCGTTCCAGTTCACTTATAGGAAGTCTGGATAGACTCTTGACAGCTATCTTGTGCTGCGCCAATTCCGTGAGATTGGGATGACTTGGGAGCGGCCCCTTGAAGACCTCAGTAAGGGTACGATTCTCAAGTGCTGCGACTGGGGTATTCAGGCGAGCCCACACAGTCGTCGCCGGATCTTCGATGATCACCGGCTCCTGAACGTTAGGGGATCCGGAGGAGAGAAAACGGTTAGCAGCACGGCCCATCACCAGCAGAGTGGCGTGGCGCAGCAGTAGATACAGCAAACTTTTCGGCGACGAGCCCGCGACATTATGAGCCTTGAGTAAGTCTACTTCCGCCGCAGCAATCGAGTCTATATAGTTGACCGGCAGCGGTGCATTTCGTGGAGCCTCCGAAGCGGCCACAAGCGGAACGTTTAGCAGGAAACCCTTTTCGTCGAAGATGACATCGAGCGCAAGCGGCTCGCCGCTCAGCCCGAGTGGCGTCAGTTCTCCGGTAGTTCGCCAGTCGCGAAGTTGACGGACGGCTGCAAAAAACTTCAGAAGATCCGGTAACATCATGAACAACGTGACGTAGGAGGTCTGCAGAGTTCTTGCAATCCACCTGGTGGAAACCGGGGACTGTGAGAGCACAGCATTCAAATCAGACCCAGTATCTGCGCTGCGTCCGAGTCTTGGAACGGCATTGGTTTGCCACATCCATAAGTTTGTCCGCAACCTGCTTAGGACGTTGGCGACCGGATCCAGGGTTCCCTGGGGTGTCTTCCACCTCTCAAGCGACGAAACGGGCAAGATGCCATAGGGCTGACCACCCAGCGCAAGCGTTTGAAACGGTCCCCTTGGGCGCACAAATTTCTGGAATAGAGTTCTGCCCCGCGCGACCGCTGCTTCGTTGACGAGTGGGGACATCAGCGGTTCAAAGAAATAGCCGAACGTAGCCGGCCACAAGGCCGTGTTTATTGCCTCGACTACCTGATCGGTCGCGGCCGTTGTTCCGGACACATTCGCGAAAGCGGTGGCATCCATCCCCAGGGCTGTAGCGAGCCGCCCTCCATCGCTGCTGCGTGCAGGCGCGACTCCTGTCGCAGGCGAAGGCGGTGACACGCGCGCGGCTGGAGTGTTGTTAGTGGGAGTTCCGGCTGCCAGCAACGCGACGCCATCTTCGCGTGAGTGACGCTCCAGCAGAGTCTGAAGTGCGGACTGACTACTCGCCGCATCGCTTCCTTCGCGCACTCCGAAGACTAGAAGACGGGTCAGATACCTGGCCGTTCCGATGTTAGCCCTGACGCGAATCCCCAGACCAATCGATTCGGCAGTAGCGAAATCGGATTGCCAGCGGATGGCATTTGGGTCGCCATGAGGTCCTACGGCGACAGATGCTGGGACCTTTTGTCCTGCGACCAGAAGTTGCCTGGAAGTGCCCATGTAAAGGGCAGCGAAGAATCGTGATGGTAGCCCGATGGCCTCGCTGGCAAGGGCACTTGACGTCTCCGGAGGCGGATTCAGGGGTACTTCGGGAAACACAAGTGCGCCGGCTGCATCCGTGGTGGGCGTTAGGATCCGCCGCAAATAGCTGGCACGCGGCTCGCCGAACATCTGCACCATTCTCTGCCATGCGGCATCTGTCGGGGGTGCGGTGTCGCCGGCAGCTTTCCTTGTCCGCCAGTACGTGATTGTCTCTTCGCGTTCCGCCGGGTCGATCCCGGAACGTGCGCTGGTGACGTGAGCCGGGGACGGAAAGATTCGTATGCGCAACTCGACGGTGTTGGCGTCAATGTCGAAGTACCGGGTCTCCAGTCTGACCGGCAGCATCGCGATGGGGAGCTTCACGTCAAGTTCGCTATAAACTACTGGCGGTTGCGGTGACGGCGTTTGCGGTGAGGACATGACTTAACTCTTCTCCGGTAATAACAACGAGGTGTGAATGGCAACCCTGATCGGCAGTTGCAGCGTGATCGCAGCCATATGCGCGGCGTCGCGACCCCATTCCAGACCTCTCGGCTGGGCGGGAACTGGCTTCTTTGCAGAGACAGCCATATAGCCGCCCTGCACAGCAACGCTCGGCCATGCCAGATCGTTCCAGCTGGCCATAGCAGGCGTCGCGACCTCGTCCAGACCGAAGCGCCCAGCGCCTGCAAGTTCCTGAATCACGAAGTACCAGCCGGGCTCGCTCGCCAGTTCCGCAGGGCTGATCTCGAATCCAAAGTAGGCCGTGTCCAGCCCCGGGAGCCCTTGAAAGAGCGGAAAGACCTGCGTTGCCCCTGGCTTGCGAAAAGGACCATCGGGCTCTGCCCTGGCGAGAAAAACTGCGGCTTCGTTAAGCCGCGAAACAATTCGGCTTCGAAGGACGATGACGCTGCGCTCTCCAAGTGGGATGTGAGAGCCGAGCCGATCTTCGGGTTTCCATCCCCGAATCGGTGCCACATCATGCGATGCTGACGACATCCGGGTTTCGAAGAAGCGAGTGAGGAGTGTGGAGGTGCGGTCTAACGCAACGCCGCGCCACAGCAGTTCCCGGGCGAGTTCGTGATTCGCGCCCACGATCAATGCCTCTATGAAACTGCTATTGCTCTCCAGTAGTCCCGCTGCATCGTGTGGGATATCAATGCCAGAAAGCAAGTATGCAGGATCCAACCAGGCGGCAAGGGGCTGCGTAAACGCTGGAGTTGTTACCACGCCCGCAGCATCGCTGACACGGGTACTGTCTCCAAGCGTAACCCGCGACGCGAATCGAGCCGTAGCCCGGAAAGGATCAGCCGGAGCTGACGGACTTGGCCACGCCAGCGCCTTCGGGGTAATAACGCTCTGGACTGCGGGCTGCCGTGAGGCGGAAGCCGCAACAAAGGCGGTAACCATGTCTTGCTGCTTCTGCGGCACGGCTTCGGGTATCGACGCAGTTGCCAAAGACATCATTGAGGCTGTCGTGCCAGTGGTTGGCGCCAGCGATGCACCACTCGCTATGGCCTCCCTTACCTTGGCTTTTGTGACTAGCCTTGGGGACACAGGCGGAAGGGCTCCAGGCCAAACACTTAGTGTGTTGTGCATGGCTACTGACCGGCGGATCCCCTGACCTGCTTTGCGTGATGCAAGCGGAGCCTTCGTGAGTAGGATGCGTCGGAACGCGGCGTCGAGAACCGCTCCAGGTACCACGCTCGCAATTAGTTGGGCCGCGGCGGTTGTACTTGCTGCTCGCATTCTCGGAAGGGCCGGAGCCATGGCGACTAACGCGTTCGCTCCGCTAAGTGGCGCCATGTTCCTTGCATACAATCTCGATGAAACAAGCTCGGCTACCAAAGCGCCGCCATGCTCTCTTCGGGCACGCTCGAGGTTGCCGGCCTGACGCCATGCCTCATCCACCAGCTCTTCCTGATGCTGCCGCACCAGGCTAGCCCCCAGGCCGGCCGCAACTCGCCGTCTGGGATCCAGATTCAGATCACTCAGCCATCCGGGGACTGGCCTGGTCTGGCCTGACGCGATGCTTCCATAAACCGGCAATCCCACAACGGGCACTCCACTAACCGGAAGATGTTCCAGGTCCATTCCCAATCGTTTGGCCGAGGCCTCCACAGCAGGACCCGTCCAGTTCGCCGCCGATCCGACAGGCCGAAGTGCGCCCTCAAAA
>JACMLA010000224.1 GCA_014379815.1 Bryobacteraceae bacterium
GTAGAATTCCGGCAGGTGATAGGCGTCACTTCCGAACAGAATCTTCGAAAGCGGCACGGCCTCGAAGATCTCGAGAAACCGCCGCACCAGACCCTGGTGGATGAGCGGATTCATGAGAGAGATTTCGAAATAGCAATTCGTGTACAAATGGCTGAGCCAGGCTGCTTCTCCAACAAGGGGGTAGCCTGCGTGAATCGGGATGATCTTTGGCATCCGCATGATGCCATCCCGATCGAATCGAACAACTTCTTCGAGAAAGTACGGATGCTGTCGCCTTAAGATGACCCCAGGGGCTTCGCCGTCACCCGCGTGCATTTGCATCGGCATGTCGCGTTTGAGGCACTCTTCAAGAGCGATCGTAAACAAATACTCCTGGAGTTTTCTCCCGCGATCGGACAACGTTTCACGGTCGCCCGTGGCCGTACGTGTCGATCGGTACTCCTCCCAGGACTTCTTCGCAGCCTCGCTGTCGTAGTGCGGTTGAACAAGCCCAAGGCGCGGCAGCAAGTACGATTTCATACCCCACGCCCTCCAGCCGAAGTTGCCGGTTTCGTCCAGCGATTTCCGGACACTTTCGGTAAATCTTGTCGTCAGTTCTGCGAACGGCAAATCTTCTCTTAACAGAGGAGCCTGGATAGTTTCGACGCGAGCGATGGTCCGCATCTTCGTCGGAGCTATCGCTCGCTCGAAGGCGCGGAATCCGCTCTCATCCATGCCTTCGTTAAAGCCTGTGTCCACCATCACGTGGGCCAGTCGGGCATCACGAAACAGGTCACCGATGTACTGCGCGTAGTTGCGTCCACGCTCATTGCGCGCCGCGATGACGGACTGTAGATCCGGTTTGCAACGCAGGTATCGCGCCATTTCTTTTGTCAGAAATCGGACAAACACACTTTCCCGAAAATGGAAAATGATCTCACCGATCGTCTTCTCTATTCCAAACTGGGTGTCGAGCTGCTTGCGTGTGGTCGCGTCGGCCTTGCGCCAGCGCTCCAGAACACCCGGCGGGAAGTACCTGGCCTCCGGCATTGCCGCCAGGGCCATTCGTTCCAGAAACTGATCCGGCGTTGTTTGCGCGTCCTTGTCCGTCAGTGCGTGGCAGTGCGTGTCGTCTACCGGAAGCGGCTCTATTTGCTGGTGCAGGTCCCGCGAGATACGTTCAACACCGGCGTTTTCAGTTCGAGACGCAGCTGAACTCTGTGCGGCGGCACCCTGCCTTGCGAGTATCAGAGCCTGCGCTGTCCCGGCCAACGCTTTAGCGAAGGTTCGGCGATTGACCATACCAGCCACCAGTTCGCGAGATCATCCTCAGCCTCAACCCCCACGTAAGCCTGAGTAGAGTGTAGGAGTCGGAGCCTGCCCGCGTATTGAACAATCCGAACGTTTGGACACGCCTAACGTCCGGCGTTCGACGCGGATGCAGGCAGGCTGGCATTTTGCTGGCCGTCCGCACAAGCTTTTCGGAACGCAAGAGGCGAAAAACCGACGTACTGTTTCAGCGTTCGCGTGAGATGGCTTTGGTCCGCAAAACCTGTTTGCATCGCGACGGCACTGATCGGAGTGTCTGTGTTGACCAGTTCCGCACAGGCCGCATCCACTCGCAACTGCCGGATATAGTGGCCAACTGAGCACGTATATCGTGACCGAAAAGCGCGTGCCAAATGGACCGGATGCACACCTGCTTCAGCCGCAAGTTCGCTAAGGGTAAGGTTCTCGCGGAAACGATCGTTGATGACCTCATGCACGCGCTTCAGCCAGTCCGAAGCTCGTTCGGTCCGGCGGCTGGCACTGTCCCTGAGCACCTGAACAAGTAACTCCATTGCGATAGCCTCGGTGGCAAGGTCTGAAACCGGGTCAGTGTTTCGGAGCTCCAAATGCAGCCGCCACGCTAATTCCCGGCAACGCGAACTTTCGACCAGCACCCGATTCCCTGTAGGGATGCCGCTCTCATCCAGCCGAAGCAGAAGTTGAGGGGATATGTCGAGGTTCACAAGGTGGCCCCCGCCATCATGAAACCGATTGAGGTGACACTCACCGGCAACGTGAAAGATAGCATTGCCTTCCTGGCAGTGCCAGTTCGAAGAGCCACAGACCTCGGAATACGAGCCTCGAAGGGGCAGAGAGATATAGGGATGTTCGTGGGTGTGTCTGGAAATCTCCAGTCGAGGAGAGTAAGTCGTCTCAGTGACCGTAAAGTACGAGAGCCTGCGCGACCCGACTACATGTCCGAAGAAATCAGTCTGAAGCTTATTGGTCAAGCGCGCCCACCACCAATCACAAAATCTCCGGAGTCGCAGACAGCAAAGTCTCTCGGTGGTTTCAAGACGGCCGTGGTCTTAAAAGAACAACAACTCTCTCGTTTGGGTCAGAGTAACCTTGGTGGAGGCTTGGAGTCCAATTCAAAATTTCTATAGGCAGGATTGAGGGATGAGGGTCTGTGTTTAGTGGACAATTTGGAGGCTCGCAACCTGGCCTTCCGTCAGCGTCAGCGTGCGATTCAATGTTACATGGCTTAGAGTTTCCACCTTGCCCGAGGGCCACTTAACGTCCAGCCTGTCTACCCTGGTTGCGGCACCTGTCCCGAAGTGCAGCTTCCGATCGCTGGCAGAACAATAGCTGGACGCGCCTGTGACCTGAGCGCGTTGCTTCTTCCCGCCGGAGACTATCGTCACCTCTGCCCCGACCGCATCCCGATTACTTTCGCCGGCTCCCCGCAAAGTCAAAGTGAGCCAGTTACCGCCCGCACTGCGGTTCCTAACCACGACCGGACTGCCGAAGTTTTGACTAATCACAAAATCAATCAGTCCATCGCTATCGAGATCTCCGGTAGCGAGGCCCCGACCGAGCAGCGGTTTCTGAAACACGGGTCCTGCCAAAGCCGAACTGTTGCGGTAGCTGCAGCAACCGGATTGTTCGAGCAGGAGTGTTGGCTCACGATACCGCACAAGCGGATGAAAGAGGGTTATGTTGTCGAGGATGTGCCCATTCGCCACCACAATGTGCTGGCGTCCGCTGTTGTCAAAATCGGCGAACTTCAGGCCGAACCCGCTGAAGAGACTACGTTCCGTTCCGAGGCCCGTCTCGACGGTGGCATCCTTGAATCGGCCGTCACCCTGGTTGCGATAGAGACGATTCAGCTCGTTGTCCAGATGCGAAACATAAATATCCGGAAGAAGGTCTCCATTTGCATCCGCGGAGTCAGCCCCCATACCGGCTTCCGGCTGGCCGTCATCGCTGAACCCAACGCCGCTTGCCAGTCCCTCTTCTCCGAACGTGCCGTCGCCCCGGTTGACGTAAAGAAAGTTCTGTACTCCATCGTTTGCGACAAACATGTCTGGCCAGCTGTCCCCATTGAAATCGGCAAGCACAAGGCCAAGGCACTTGCCTTCCGTCGACTCGAGTTGCGCCGGTCCCGTTCTGTCGGCGAACTTCCCATTTCCCAGATTTTTGTAAAGCCGGACGCCAGTCCCTTTGTAAACATCGGGATGACAAAAGGTACGCCGGCCAGGCTCGCGA
>JACMLA010000225.1 GCA_014379815.1 Bryobacteraceae bacterium
GCAGTTGCGAGTGGATGCGGCCTGTGCGGAACTGGTTAACACAGACACTCCGATCAGTGCCGTCGCAATGCAAACAGGCTTTGCGGATCAAAGCCATCTCACGCGAACGCTGAAACAGTACGTCGGCTTTTCGCCTCTTGCGTTCCGAAAAGCTTGTGCTGACGGTCAGCACATTGCCAGCCTGCCTGCATCTCCGTCGAACGCCGGACGTTAGGCGTGTCCAAACGCTCGGATTGTTCAATACGCGAGCAGGCTCAGACTCCTACACTCTACTCAGGGTTACGTGGGGGTTGAGGTTGAGGATGATTTCGCGAATGGTGGCTGGTATGGTCAATCGCCGAACCTTCGCTAAAGCGTTGGCCGGGACAGGGCAGGCTCTGATACTTGCAAGGCAGGGTTCCGCGGCACAGAGTTCAGCTGCGTCTCGAACGGAAAACGCCGGTGTTGAACGTATTTCGCGGGACCTGCTCCAGCACATAAAGCCGCTTCCGGTAGACGACACACACTGCCACGCACTGACGGACAAGGATGCGCAAACCACGCCAGATCAGTTTCTGGAACGGATGGCCCTGGCGGCAATGCCGGAGGCCAGGTACTTCCCGCCGGGTGTTCTGGAGCGCTGGCGCAAAGCCGACGCGACCGCACGCAAGCAGCTGGACACCCAGTACGGAATAGAGAAGACGATCGGTGAGATCATTTTCCATTTTCGGGAAAGTGTGTTCGTCCGGTTTCTGACGAAAGAGATGGCGCGATACCTGCGTTGCAAGCCGGATCTACAGTCCGTTATCGCGGCGCGCAATGAGCGTGGACGCAACTACGGGCAGTACATCGGTGACCTGTTTCGTGATGCCCGACTGGCCCACGTGATGGTGGACACGGGCTTCAACGAAGGCATGGATAGCAGCGGATTCGGCGCCTTCGAGCTAGCGATAGCTCCGACGAAGATGAGGACCATCGCTCGCGTGGAGACCATCCAGGCTCCTCTCCTAAGAGAAGATTTGCCGTTCGCAGAACTGACCGCACGATTTACAGAAAGTGTCCGGAAATCGCTGGACGAAACCGGCAACTTCGGCTGGAAGGCGTGGGGTATGAAATCGTACTTGCTGCCGCGCCTTGGGCTGGTTCAACCGCACTACGACAGCGAGGCTGCGAAGAAGTCCTGGGAGGAGTACCGCTCCACACGAACAGCCACGGGCGACCGTGAAACGCTTTCCGATCGCGGGAGAAAACTCCAGGAGTATCTGTTTACGATCGCTCTCGAAGAGTGCCTCAAACGCGACATGCCCATGCAAATGCACGCCGGGGACGGCGAAGCCCCCGGGGTCATCTTAAGGCGACAGCATCCGTATTTTCTCGAAGAAGTTGTTCGATTCGATCGGGACGGCATCATGCGGATGCCAAAAATCATCCCGATTCACGCAGGCTACCCCCTCGTTGGAGAAGCAGCCTGGCTCAGCCATTTGTATACGAATTGCTATTTCGAAATCTCTCTCATGAATCCGCTCATCCACCAGGGTCTGGTGCGGCGGTTTCTCGAGATCTTCGAGGCCGTGCCGCTTTCGAAGATTCTGTTCGGAAGTGACGCCTATCACCTGCCGGAATTCTAC
>JACMLA010000226.1 GCA_014379815.1 Bryobacteraceae bacterium
ATCGCCGCCATAGGTGGGATGGCCTTCGCCGCGATCAAGTTGTCGAGAACGACCGTAGCTCGCCAGGAACCGTCTTCTTTTACGAATCCTGCGCCGTCCTGAAAGATCATCACAGGGAGAGGTTTGCCGGGCTCAGCTTGCGGTGGAGCATACACCCAGTAGTTCCGAACGGTCCCGGGAAAAACTTTGCTGGCCGTCCACTTGTGCTCGGTTACTTTGCCCTGAGGCACACCCGGCTTGCGCTGGGAATCAGGACCCAGCTGGTAGGTTTCCGCGCCCGCTGCGCTTGCAGCCAGTAGTGCGGATACCAGTAGTGCGGAGGAAAGAAAAATGCGGATCACGACTCTGCATCATATCGCTCCGGGATGCCTCCCGCGGAATAAATCGTCACGACGGAGAACCCTTCTTCCAGGGAGGGACGCGAGATTCGCGCAGCCATAGCCTCGATGGCCCATTCCGGTACCATCCGCTCCCGGCCGCGATTGCGCTCTTTACAAATCTCAACTGGTGTGTCGAAGAACACAGCTTCCGCTGCCGCATCGTAAAGCTGCGCCAGCTTGATGTAGGTTCGTCGCTCCCCGGTCGTACTATTCGTGGCGTCGACATAGGTGACTGGCCGCCGCAACTCGAGGCGCTTTCGGACGAGGTACCGGACTGTGGCAAAAACCGCGCCGTGTATCAGCTGATTAGAAACGTCGTCAGAAAGCAGAAAGCGAACATCATCGGTAGAGACGACTGCAACGCCCTGTTTCCGGGCCCATGTGCTTTTGCCGGACCCGGGCAAGCCGGATAACACCACGATCCGGGGCCTGTCCCTCATCGCGGAGCAGACTGCTTCAGGAGTTCGCGCAGACCATGTTTGCGGATCAGCCGGAGCAGGGAATTAGGGTGGATGCCCAGCAGATTCGCCGCCTCTTTGTAATCGCCCCGTGCCTGCTCCCAGGCGCGCAGAATTGCGTCCCTGCGAGCGTCCCCGACGGCAGACTCGTACGTTGTCTGCAGATCTGTTGCATACGTGTCGGTGAGAGCGCCGGTGATGCTGTCCGGCAGGTCTGTCGTGTTCAACCACTCGGTCTCACTAAGAACCACGCCGCGCTCCATGGCGTTTTCCAGTTCGCGGACATTGCCAGGCCATGTGTAGCGGATCAGAAGACGCTCTGCTTCCGGAGATATTCCGGCAATCGGCCTTCCGATGCGCTGTGCAGACTTGCGAAGAAAATGCTCCGCCAGGAGAGAGATATCCTCAGGGCGTTCGCGCAATGACGGCGTACGCAGGGCCACCACATTTAGACGATGGTAAAGATCTTCACGAAAAGAGCCGCGCTTCACCTCGGCTGCGAGGTCGCGATTTGTCGCGGCCACGATTCGAACGTTAAGGGGAAGTGTCTTCGTGCTGCCCACACGCTCAAATTCCCGTTGCTGCAGGACCCGCAGGAGCTTTGCCTGCAGCGTGGGCGCCAGCTCGCCAATTTCGTCGAGAAAAACACTGCCGCCATCGGCAGCTTCCAGCTTTCCCTTTTTCTGCGCGATGGCTCCGGTGAATGCGCCCTTCTCATGTCCGAAGAGCTCACTCTCAAGTAAGGTTTCTGTCAGAGCCGCGCAGTTGATGGCCACGAAAGGCTTGTTCCGCCGGGGACTGCTCTGATGAACGGCGCGAGCGATTAGCTCCTTACCGGTGCCGCTTTCGCCCAAAACGAGAACAGTTGTGTCCTGGGGGCCTACGCGCTGCACCAGCTGGAGCAGGCGACGCATGGAAGCGCTGCGGCCTACGATTCCAAAGGCATCTGTGGACAACTGCTCCTGCAACAATTCGTTCTCACGTCGTAAGGCCTGAATTTCACGCACATTCTCCAGTGCAACCGAGGCAAGCGTCGATATCGCGCTCACAATCTCGAGATGCTCCTCAAGCATGGGCACTTCTTGCGCGGTGAACCAGATGATGATCACACCTCTGGCAACACCGGAGGCGTAAACAGGGACGGCAACGTAGGCCTCCTTCGCCTCAACCAGAGGACCTTCTGCCAGCAGCCGGTCCACGATGGCCGGTACTCCCGGATGCTCTGCGCTGCGCTCTTCGCCCAGCTCCCGCAATGCCCGCTCATCTGGTGAGAGAAGAACTATTACTGACTCGCAGGGCAGAAGCTCAGCAATCAAGCTGAGGGCGTGATTTTCCAACAGCTCCGCTTGGGGCGCACTGGTGCTGGTGACCATTCCCTTGAACAGGAACAGCAACGTACAGGCACGAAGCAGCGTAATCCTGGCGGCAGACGGCTGCTCTTCCTCGAGCCCTATTTCGGCCGGCTCCTGGTATGCGAACACAGATTCGCCCACGCTTATCTGGTCTCCCTTTTCCAGCCAATGCTGTGCAGTACGAAAACCGTTGACGTATGTTCCACCTCCGGTATGCAAATCGGAGAGACGGAACCGGCCACCTTCCGGCTCGATCAGGCAGTGATGCCACGCGGCTGCGAGATCCGGCAAAACAATGTCGGACGACGGTGCCCGTCCTATCCCGACTGACGTATCGGGAAGAAAAAAGCGTTGTCCTGCGAGGGAACCGCTAATGGCGATCAACTCGGCCATGAATTGTTGCCTGGGGGAGCTGTCCTCATACTAGCAATCGAAATTAACCGTAAGGCTGGCGTGATTATCGCAAAGAGATGAGGAAACGTTAGCTAACCAGCAACATCGAAGGCTTTCCAACAACTTGCAAGTTTTTTGCAAGCGGGTTCCAGATTGCATTCCTTTTACGCGTAAAGGAACCGCACGAGCCAGAGCACGAACAACTGGCCCGGGCCGAAAAGGAGACAGGACATGACACTCAATCTTATCCGTGTGGCGACTATTGCCGGACTGCTCTCGGTCGCAGGCACGTCCGCTTTTGCTCAGCATTTGACTGGAAAAGTTCCATTCGATTTCAAAGTCTCTTCCGTAACGATGCCGGCAGGCTCTTACGAGTTTCTGCGCCAGGACAACAGCCTGGCGTGGGTGTTGCGAAATGCGGAAACCGGGCAGCGCTCCATGGTTGTTCCCGCGTATGGTGGAGTTGCTCGGCGTGTCGACGCGGAACGTGACCGCTCGGTGTTGGTATTCCGGTGTGTGGGAAGGACGTGTGCGCTGGCCTCGCTGTTCAACGCCGGTTCAAGAGACGGAATTGGTTTCCCTGTCAAGCTGCCCAATGTAACCCCGGACGTCCAGGTTGCCACGCTACGGATTGCGCTTTCCGAATAAAAGTCGAGCTTGAACCCGATGGTTTGTGACTTTAACAAGCTGGTTAGCAAATAGGTGGTGCCACTAACAATCGGTAAGGGCGGGCTCTTAGAAATCAACCACTTGCCGCCCTTACTTACTTTGGTTCTCAGCTTGCAACCTTAGAAGCGTAACGAAAAAGCAGCCACGCCAGTTCCCGTCCGTCTGGCACGAATGAGCTGAACGAAAAAACAAGGAGACTTGATAATTATGAAAAACCTAGTTCGCCTCGCCAGTATTGCCGGACTGATTGCATTCAGTGGTTCCGCGGCATTCGCGCAGTCTGATATGAAAGCGCGCGTCCCATTCGCGTTTGCGACTCCCGGTGGCGGCCAGATGCCCGCCGGCACCTATGCGGTATCCAAACTCAGCAATAACTCCGTTCTGACAACCTACCGGTTGTACAACGTGGAGTCCCGCAAAAGCGTCATCGCGTTTGCGGCTGAGGTTGTCCAGCGTCCCGAGAAGGACACAACCTACGCGCCACAGCTGACCTTCCGCTGTGCAGGTGAGAATTGCGCAATCTCCGGCATCTTCCACACAGGTTCCAAGTACGGAAGTGGCATGCGCGTACGGATGAAGAACGTCGATCCGGCCATGCAAATCGCTGAGATCGCCATCCCGGTAGGCGAGTAAGCTTCCCCTTCCTTCACGACTTTTGATTTCGCCCCCCTGAGTGGCTGTCGGATCGTAGCTGACCGACAGCCCATTTTTTTGTCTTGTGATACACTCCCGGCGTGCTACCCCGTGTCTTTCGTCCTTTCTGCTACCTTCCTGTCTGTCTTCTCTTGACCTCGGTTTCCCTGTTTTCCTTCCATGACCACGAGGAAGACGCAGCTCCGGCGATGACCGATGCCGCTTCTAACTTCCTCGCGTCGTTGACTCCCGAGCAAAGCGCAAAAGCTAAGTTCGCATTCGCTGACGAAGAGCGATACAACTGGCACTTCATTCCACGTGAGCGCAAAGGCCTGGCAGTCCGCGAGATGTCCCCTCACCAGAAGCACCTCGCAAGTGCGCTGCTCAGCGCGGCCCTGAGTCAGAGGGGATATATCAAGGCCACCACGATCATGAGCCTCGAAGACGTCCTTCGCATCCTTGAGAAAGATAGCGGCGAGAGACGTAATCCTGAGAAGTACTACTTTTCCATCTTTGGTGAACCTTCAGAAAAAGAAAAATGGGGGCTGCGCGTCGAGGGGCATCATGTCAGCCTGAACTTCACCCTCGCAAACGGGCGTGTGGTGGGGGCACCCAACTTCTTTGGCGCAAATCCGGCAGAAGTCCGGGAAGGTCCACGCAAAGGTCTCCGGGTTCTTCATGGAGAAGAAGACTCAGCCCGTTCGCTAATGCAAATGTTGACGCCGGAACAGAAGAATGTCGCGGTTGTCACCAAAACTGCGTATAAAGACATTCTCACCGAAGCGTCACGGAAGGCAGCACTCGCTGGTCAGCCCTCCGGACTTTCCGCTGAAAAGATGACGGCCCGTCAAAGGGAAGCGCTGCATAAAGTCATTAACCATTATGTTTATAACGTGCCCGACTCCGCTGCAAAGGCACGTGCAGCCCTGGTGGCCAAAGCGGGTAACAAACTGCTCTTCGCATGGGCTGGCGTGGAAGAGAAGGGAGGTCCGCACTATTACCGGATCCAGGGTGCCGACTTCCTGATTGAATACGACAACACGCAGAACGATTCGAATCACATACACTCGGTCTGGCGTGAGCTTAGCGGCGACTGGGGGGCGGACCTTCTGGGCCAGCACTACAACGCCAGTAAGCACGATCACCGCTGAGCATCTACCTGCGCACCTGAGCGCGCTTGCTACGATTCGGTTATGGACTTCTCCCGGGCGCGGCGAACGTTCCTGTTCGCTGCGGCAGGAGGCTGGTCTCGTGCTGCTGATCGATCCTCTGCTCCTTCAGAACAGCAACGACTGCGAGATCCGGCGACAGAATTCGAAGTCATCCGGCTTACGGACCCTTCCAGACACACCGCCGTTTTCCCCGCAGCACCCCTTCGCGCCGTGGCCCGAAACAATACGCTCATCTACTGTTCGGACAGGTCAGGTTCCATGCAGGTATGGCGTATGGATCTCAAGTCAGGAGAAAGCAGGCAGCTAACTGATGTGTCATCGCTGAACCCATCCTGCGTTAGCCTTACCCAGAACGAGCGCAGCCTGTGCTACGTCGATGGAGAACGCCTGGTAGTCCAGTCAGGGACGCGAATCCAGGCACCCTACGCTGTGGAAACGGGATGGCAGGCCGCAGGTGGATTCGCTCTCTCCGACGATGGCCTCACTGCTTCGCTGGTTGAGAAACGAAACGAACGCTTTCGGCTTCGGCTGTTGGCAGTAAGAACTGGCGGTGGCGCAAGAACGATCTATGAAGCGGACCAGCCCGTGCGATTCTGCCGGTTCCGCCCGAAACGTAGCTCCTTGCTCTACAACTACAATGGGGTTCTTACGCTGGTCAATTTTGACGGTCGGGGTTCCCGGCGGCTGGCGATCACGGGGAGTGCTGGTTTTGCGCTCTGGTCTGCTGACGGTCGCGCGGTTCAGTACCTCAGCATTCCTGAGGGACGCGCCTCGATTCAGCTTCGTGAGCATCTTCCCGAAACCGGAGAAGATCAGCTGATCGGCGGAACGACGCAGTTCGTCAGCTTTG
>JACMLA010000227.1 GCA_014379815.1 Bryobacteraceae bacterium
CGCAAAGAAGCTGAACACCGCTAACACCCGGAGTGCCGAGTAACCTCCTCGTCGTTGCCCTGCTGGCGGGATTTTGTTTCGTTCATCAATGCCATGTTTTCAGGTTTCGCGCGCAGCTCCTGGATGGATACCGGCTCCTGCTGTACTGTTCGGTGGCCGGTATGGTGCTTCTCGGGCTGTCCCGCTCTCTGATTTGCGCCGCTAAGCTGTATCGATTCTACTGGGCGATCCGTCCCGCCTGGACCGAGTTTGCGGATATTCCATACCTGGGTACGTCGATTGGATCCGTCGTTCTCGCTCTCATCATCCCTGCCTGCTGGAATCGTTTCGTGGACGCCGAGGTTTGCCGCCGCAACGAAGTCGAGAAACGTGGGGATTTCTTGCTCGCGCTGCTTCAAAGGGCGGTTCGGGAACAAAGGATGCTGTCTTTGACCCTGGATAACCGCAAATGGTATGCGGGTTACGTCACGGAAGCGCCAAATCTGAAACCCAGCGAGAAGTATTTCAAGATCCTGCCCATGCTGAGCGGGTATCGTGACAAGGACTCCCTGGAGGTTCGCCGGACACTTTCGTACGACACCGTTGCGACCATGCCGGGAGTCGATCCGACCGGCTTTGTCATCACTCTTCCGTTGGCGGATGTCAAGATGGCGAATCTCTTTGACCCCGTGGTTTACAAGGACCATTTTGCCAGCGAGCGCCCCGGTCCGGACGCGGGTTTGCTGCCGTAGCGGCGGAGCGCGCGGCTCAAGATCCGTGGACGACCAGGGCCTGCGAGATGCTGCGCTCAGCGCTCGGCCTCGAATAGCATCTTTGGAAGGCCGGATTGTCGAATAATGCTGAGCAATGTGCCTCGGCGAACCGGATCATGAAGCGGAATGGGAACGGATATCGTGCCCTCGGCGGTACGCTTCTGCACGATGCAATGACTACCTCTCTGCCGCACGGCCAGAAAAACCGTGGTCTATGAGAATCCGGCGGATCTCATCACCCGAAAGCACTCGCAGTTTACCCAACCGGGACTTCCACCTGGGTCACGAACACTTCACTGTGCATCCGGCGGGCAATCTCCCGGTTATCGGCTACCTCAAAGAACAGCGTGAGCGCCTCGATCAGGTGGACGCGTGCTTCCTCGATGGATGCGCCTTGGCTGGCGATGTCCAGTTCGGGGCAAAGAGCAACAAAACCCTCGTCTTCGCGCTCGATGATTGCGGTCAAACGCCGTGACTGCTGCATAGTCCAAGTCTACCGCTCGCGGACCGAACAAAATCTCAGTCACACCACCTGCACCACGAATCTTCCTCCCATTTTCATCAACTTCCACTTTCACCGGCCCCATCCCCGTCACACCACCCCCAAGACTGGAAGCGAAAGGTTAGTGATAAACGAATGTCCACGACAGCCCAGATTGAAGCCAATCGCGAGAACGCCAAAAGCTCTACCGGCCCGGTCACCCCCGAAGGAAAACGCATAGCGAGCCAGAATGCGTTCAAACACGGTCTCACCTCCAGCCAGCTGATCCAGCCCGGCGAAAACCAAGCGGACTACGAAGGATTAGAGACGTCGCTGATCCAGGA
>JACMLA010000228.1 GCA_014379815.1 Bryobacteraceae bacterium
CGGGACTACGATTTCTATATTTTGTTCCACGGTGTCGTGCAGCACAGCTTGTATCATGGGGGCCAGATTGCCATGATCGGAAAAGCAATTCTGGCAACCCGGCCGAGCACACTATGAAATTCCTGGTATCTGCGGGACTGGTTGCGGCAATGCTGGTTTCTGCTCAACCGCAGCGTCCACGGATCACAGGTGTAGCCCATGTCGCGTTGTCGGTACATGACATCGAGAAATCACGAGCGTACTATCGCGACCTTCTGGGATACGAGGAAGTGTTCTCGCTGACCGGGGCTGACGAAAGCCTGTCCATGACTTTTGTGAAGATCAACGACCGGCAGTATGTCGAGCTCTCTCCTGAAACAGCAACTGGCACCGACAGGCTAAACCACATTGCCATCGAAGTGGACGACGCGGAAGCAATGCGATCGTACCTGGCCTCGCGAAACATCAGGGTCCCGGAGAAGGTTGGGAAAGGGCGGATTAGGAACTCGAATTTCAACATCAAGGATCCTGACGGACACACCGTAGAGATCGTACAGTACGAGCCTGATGGCTGGACCATGCGCGACAAAGGGAAGGCTCTCGGCGGCCCGCGCATCTCTACTCGCATGCTGCACGTGGGAATCCTTGTTGGTGCGCTGGAACCTGCTTTGAAGTTCTATCGAGACGTCCTGGGCTTTGAAGAGATCTGGCGTGGGAGCCGCAACGCAAATCGTTTGGACTGGGTCAACCTGAAAGTTCCGGACGGAACAGACTACATCGAGTTCATGCTTTATGACGAACTCCCGGGACCTGCGGCGCGGGGCTCACAGCACCATATCTGTCTTGAGGTCCCTGACATCAAACGGGCGCTTGCAGATCTGCAGCAGCGCCCTGCGACCAAGAGCTACACACGTCCTTTGGAGATCCGGACAGGGGTCAAGCGGAAACGGCAACTGAACCTCTTCGATCCTGACGGAACGCGAACCGAACTCATGGAACCGGGTACGGTCGACGGGCTTCCGGCGCCTTCCTCGAAAGCTCCGCCGCCGCACTAGGCTAAATCATTCGGATCGAGGTCGAAGCTATCGCGTCGGTCCAAAGAACACGACAAGCCCAATCAGCACTGTGTCCTGGTTGCGCGCACTGCCGGGTTCGTTCCCGCGGTCAAAGTAGCCGATGTTGGACCAGTCCCGCCTGTATTCGAGGCGACCTACGAATCCTTCCACCATTTTGTACTCCAGCGTGGCAGTTGCTTCCTGTAGCGTTTGTGCTCTGCCTGTGATCAATGCATCCCGATCTTTGTACCACTCGTAGCGCGGGCTGAATGCGAAACGCTCACCAAGAGGAAAGCGCAGAGCTCCCATAACGCCATAGAATTTTGAAGCGCGACCGTCGGGATTATTCTCCTGGCCGTAGTCAAAGTTGACGAGGCCATTGACCCGGCCGGCAGGATTAATCGCCAGCACTGTGTCGTAAAAGTGCCGCCAGCCGTCGTTCGTGTTCGACTTCTCGGGGCCGACGTAATAGTTGTTGAACCAGTTGAAGCGTGAACTCGTGAAGGCGGTAGTGATTCCGTGCGTCTTGCCGGAATTGTTGTCCTCCACGTTATTCCAGCCGTTCAGGATCTGATACCCCAGTGTCACGTTCTTGCTGACTGGAGCAGTGAGTCTTCCACCCATGTGATAGAAGGGTCCGTTGGCGTAGAGGAGACCGCGCGAGTAGTTCCAGTTCAAGTGAGTTTCGGTGACTTCCGCACCTGCACTAGTGACAAATTTACCGAAGTCAAACTGAACGCCCTTCCAGTTTGTGGGCTTCACGCTAACGTACGCCTGAAGCAGATGTTTGTAGACCTCCACACCTGCTGGCTCTGTGGCATGAAACAGATCTGCGGCTCGTCCGAAGAGAAAGTCGACCTTGAAACCCACGGGATCAGGAGCATGCTCGGCAGTGAGCTTAGCCATATTGAGGCTAAACTGATTTGCTTTAGCGTCAAAATAACGCAAATTATTGTTTCGACTTGCCGGGTGGTTGAAATTGAAGCTGTAGTAGCCGTCCACAAGCCCGCTGAAGTCGATCGGACCTGCGGACCAGGTGGAAGGAGCAACAGCCGGTTTGGGAGCGTCCTGGGGATCGGCAGTCTGGCTCCAGAGTGACGGCACAGTCAGAACTGCAAAAGCGAGAAGCGCAAAGGATTGGATTTTCATTTTTGTTTGGGAAATGGGCGCGCACGTCCAGCGCACGCCCTCGGAAAGTGTAGGAGAGGAGGAAATCAGTTCCTATTTTTTGGCTGCAAAACGCTCATCCAGAGCAAGATTCAAAGCAAGGACATTGACTCGTGATTCACCCAGGAGGCCGAGGTCCCTGCCTTCCGTGTATTGACTTACCAGACCGCGGACCGACTCGGCGGAAGTGCCGCGGGCTGTAGCTACGCGGGCAAGCTGAGCTTCCGCGTAGGCGGGACTGATGTGTGGATCGAGGCCGCTACCCGATGCTGTGACCGCATCGGCCGGAAGAGCACCAGTTGCGCCGGGATTGCTTTTGCGGTAGTCGGCAACGCCGGCCTTGACGCGATCCATCAGCTTCTGGCTTGTCGGTCCGAGGTTCGAGCCACTCGAGATACTCGCATCGTACCCGTTTCCGGCAGCCGATGGCCGTCCCTGAAAGTACTCGGGCCGGGTGAATACCTGCCCAATCAGGGAGGATCCGACTGTTTGCCCATCCTTTGCCACCAGACTTCCGCGAGCCTGTTGCGGGAAGATTAGCTGCGCGAGACCTGTAACAATGCCAGGGTAAAGGATCCCAGTCAGAACTGTAAAAACAATCGTCATCCGCAGTGCGGGAAGAAGCTGTTGAAACATGTGATATCTCCTATGCCAGACCCAGCGTGACCAATATTTTGTCGATGATCCAGATTCCGGGGAACGGCACGATGATGCCGCCCACCCCGTAGATCAGCAGATTCCTCTGCAGCAGGGATGCCGCACTCTGCGGTGTGTACTTTACGCCCCGAAGCGCCAGGGGTACCAGCGCGATGATGATCAACGCGTTGAATATGACGGCAGCGAGGATCGCACTCTGGGGATTCGCCAGTCCCATGATATTCAGCTTGCCCAGCGCCGGGTAGGTGACCATGAACATCGCCGGGATAATGGCAAAGTACTTGGCAACGTCGTTCGCAATCGAGAAGGTCGTCAGCGCGCCCCGGGTGATTAGCAATTGCTTCCCAATGGCAACAACCTCGATCAACTTGGTCGGATTGCTGTCAAGGTCGACCATGTTGCCGGCTTCCTTGGCCGCCATGGTGCCAGTGTTCATTGCGAGGCCGACGTCAGCCTGAGCTAGCGCAGGAGCGTCATTGGTACCGTCTCCTGTCATGGCAACCAGGCGGCCAGCCGCTTGTTCCTTCTTGATGTACTCGAGCTTATCTGCCGGCGTAGCCTGAGCCAGAAAATCGTCCACACCCGCTTCGTTCGCGATGGCAGCGGCTGTCAGGGGATTGTCTCCGGTGATCATCACCGAGCGAATACCCATCGCGCGAAGCTGTCCGATCCGCTCCTTCATGCCGCCCTTGACGATGTCCTTTAAGTGGATAAAGCCAAGCACCGTGGATCCATCCGCAACAGCAAGCGGGGTACCGCCCGATCGTGCAATCTTCTCGGAGATCTCCGTGAACTGGTCGGGAATGCTGCCGCCGCGCTCGCGCACGAAGTTTGCAATCGAGTCCGACGCGCCTTTGCGGAGTTGTCTTCCATCGAGATCGACACCGCTCATCCGGGAGTACGCCGTGAACGGAATGAAGTGCGCGTTATGAGAGGACACTTCACGACCTCGCAGGTTGTACTTTTCCTTCGCGAGGATCACGACAGACCGTCCTTCCGGAGTTTCATCGGCAAGGCTGGACAACTGGGCTGCATCGGCCAGCGTTTCGACTGTGGCACCGCTGACGGGGAGGAACTCCACCGCCTGCCGGTTGCCCATCGTGATAGTGCCTGTCTTATCAAGCAGTAGTGTATTCACGTCGCCCGAGGCTTCCACAGCACGGCCGCTCATGGCAAGAACGTTGTGTTGCATCACGCGATCCATGCCGGCGATACCGATCGCGGAGAGAAGTCCACCAATCGTCGTCGGAATCAAACACACCAATAGCGCCACCAGGACGGCGACAGTGGGTGTGGACCCGCTGGCTGTTGCGCCAATGCTGTAAACAGCGAACGGCTGCAGCGTGACTACTGCAAGCAGGAAGATCAGAGTCAGGCCCGCAATCAGGATATTGAGCGCGATTTCGTTTGGTGTTTTCTGACGCTCAGCACCCTCAACGAGGGCGATCATGCGATCGAGAAACGTTTCCCCGGGGTTGGAGGTGATGCGGATCTGAACGCGATCGGACAGAACCTTCGTGCCGCCCGTAACCGCACTGCGGTCTCCGCCGGATTCGCGGATCACCGGAGCGCTCTCACCGGTGATGACGGATTCGTCGACAGTTGCGATACCTTCGATGACCTCACCATCGCCCGGAATCAGATCGCCGGTTTCGCAAACCACAACATCGCCAGAGCGCAGTTTGGAAGCAGCAACTTCTTCAATCCTGCCTC
>JACMLA010000229.1 GCA_014379815.1 Bryobacteraceae bacterium
ATGGGCTGTGATGTCTCACCGCTTCCTTACGGTCGCGGCTCAGTAGGATGAGGTGTTTCAGCGGGATGGAGTTGTGGAGGCCGAGATCAGCTCGCTGGGCACTGCATGCGGCTCGGTACGAATAGGTGCGATCTTATCCCAGCTGGGGTAACAGGGTGACGATCAGTGCCCCCAGGCCCAAGAAGGTCCCGAAGGGTAGCTGATAGCTTCCGGGATCTTTGCGCGCGATGAAAATCCAGATCACGCCACCGAGGCTTCCGGCAACAGAACCAATGGTGAGGGCCAGCAAAGATGGGCTGAGTCCGAGAAAGGCTCCGATACAGGCGACCATCTTGACGTCTCCGAATCCGAGGCCTTCTTTGCCACGCACCTTGGCGTAGATCGCGCCGACGCTCCAGAGTGTGAATGCAAGAAAAGCCGCAGCCACAGCGGCATCGATCAGATTGCCTGCGGGAGCGGGAAGGCTTTCCGGCAGCAGAAGCGAAAGCAGGGCTGCCGGCGGAGCTACGAACCACGCGAAGACAAGACCGGCCAGTGTTCCCCCCAGCGTAAATTCATCGGGCAAGATGCGTTCTTCCCAGTCCGTGATGATCAGGTCTATTAGAATTGCCATGAAGACGCAGTACTTCAGCGCGGTGATGTTAAAGCCGTGGACTGTAACTACGGCGGCAAAGAGAATGCCCGTAGCGAGTTCGACAGCGGGATAACGGGCTGAGATTGGGGTCTTGCAATGGCGGCAACGTGCCTGCAGCAGGAGCCACGACAGGACCGGTAAGTTGTCGTACCAGGCGATGAACTTGCCGCAATTGGGGCAATGCGAACGAGGGTGCACGACACTTTCGTCGCGGGGCAGGCGATAGATGCAGACATTGAGGAAGCTGCCTGTCAGGAGGCCGAAGAGGCCGGCAATCAATATCTCGATCACCGCAAAACCCTCTGGTACGCCTGACGGGTTTTCGCCGCCATCAGGCCGACCGAAAAGCGCTCCTCTACACAACGACGAGCGGTAATGCCGAGTAGGTCACGCTGTGCGGTTGCGCGAGCAATTGCGTCAGCGATGGACTGCGGATGATTATCGGTCAGCATGCCGTTATGGCCATCGGTAACGATCTCGGGCAGACCTCCGACGCGACTCGCGACCACGGGAACGCCATGGGCCATCGCGAGCAGTGCGGCCGAACCGAGGCCCTCGGAATGGGTTATGTACAGAAACAATCCGGCACCGGGCAGATCCCGCTGCAGATTATCAGAAAAATGAACGGAGATTCCGGCAAGTGCAGCCGCTTTTCGGACCAGATCCGAACCTTTGAGAGGGTCAGTGAATGCTGGCGCAACGACACGGTCCGTTGCCGGAAGAACCTCCTCCGGAAGGTGTACTCCGTCGAAGATGACGGAAATACGCTCCTCCGGAATGTCGGCTTGCAAAAGAGTCAGGCGGACGAATTCGGACACGGCAAGAAAACGGTCCGCTCGAGCGTATTTCCAGCGCGACGGTAAGGAATCCTTTACCGGAAACGCCACCCGACGGGAGACAACCAGCGGTTTCAAACAAAGAGCCGCCGCCCAGGTGTGTGCCCGGGCGTCATGAGCGTGAATCAGATCGGATTTACCGCTACAGGCGGAGATCGAAAGCAGGGAGAGGGGCTCGGCGGAAATGCCCCGCTGACACGCCAGTTGCATGAGTGGTCCGTTTGCCGGTGTGAGCAGTGTATGCCACTCCTTGTTTATCTCCAGACGCTTTAGTGTTTCCAGAAGGGAAAGCACCTGCCACTGCCCTCCGCGCATTTCCCGTCCGGTATCGATGTGCAAAACGTGCATAGTGAGCAGCTAGCGGCGAGGCGACATATTGCGCGCCTTTGCGTACTTCACGAAGTTGTAAATCGCTGCCATCCATGCGATCGCGAGACCTTCGGCGCCGTCCAGAAAGCCCCGGTGCAGGACGTAGGTACTCCAGAAAGTCCAGATGGGATGGACTACGAGCCGTGTCGTGCTGATTCGTTTGCCTTGTGCGATGAGTTGCTCGGCAGCCAGTGTGGTGTAGCGATCAAGAGTCTTCAGGTGTTGTGAAAGCGAGTCGCAGGTGAAGTGCAACAGATCGGACTCCAGGTGTCCTATACGACCCTGAACCACGACCGATTCATGCACGTAGTCCCCGACCCAGCTGGCTTTCTCCCGATGGTAGAGCCGAACCTTGCGATCGGGATACCAGCCGGAATGAAGAATCCAGCGCCCGAGATACTGCGCCAGCCTGGGCATGGTGTACGCATCGAAAGCACTACCTTTCTTCTTCACTTGCCAGATCTCGGCTTCCAGCGCTTCGCTCAGTGCCTCGTCCGCGTCGACGGACAGAATCCAGTCGTTAGTGGCGCATTCGGCGGCGTAGTTCTTCTGACGGGCGTAGCCACCCCAGGAGCTTTCGATGATGACGGCTCCGAGCTTTTCAGCAATCTCGGCTGTACGGTCACTGGATCCGCTGTCAACGACCACAATCTCATCGCAGCAGCGCAGGCTCTCCATGGCGCGTGCAATGTTTTTTTCCTCGTTGTAGGTGATTATGGTGGCCGTGATTTTGATCATGCCAAAGGTCAGATCCGGATGGGGGTGAAGGAAAAAGACAGGACGAAGATGACGAGCGAAAGCAGGCTGAGGCGCATGCGACCGCTTCCGATGACGGTGTTGTCGTAGATTCTTGGATGGCGGCGGGCGAGGATCGCGAGGATCGCGGCCCAGAACAGCCAGGTCCACGAGAACAGCAGTCCGCAGGGGATCAGACAAGCGATAAACAACAAAGTCAGATTGCGGTGCCAGAGCGGGCCCGCGACAGCGTACAGGATGTGACCTCCATCGAGTTGTCCAATTGGCATCAGGTTGAGCGCGGTAGCAAGAACTCCGACCCACGCGGCCCGGGCAATTGGATGAAGGTAAATATCTGAAGCCGGGACCCCCGGGAAGATCAGTGCCTCAAGGCCCCGCACGAGGAGCGGGATACCGAACACCACGTCACCCGTGCTGGCAATACCCGGGATCACTTTCGAGTAC
>JACMLA010000230.1 GCA_014379815.1 Bryobacteraceae bacterium
ATAGCGCGTGCCGGCTCCGAACAGAGGAAACGGCCTGCGGCTTTGAACATTGCCCGGGCCGGGTTGCACGAAGTTGGTTGTGTAGCGCTGCTCCAGCTTATTACCCTTGTTCGCGACATAGGCGACATCGATGGTCCAATCCCCCAGTAATTGCCGTTGCACCGCGATGTTCCACTGCTGCATATAAGGAGCGTTGATCTTGCGCTCGAGCGTCGCGAGGCGCGGAGTTCCTGTTCCAAATGGTGCGTCGAAAAAGTTGGCCGTGGTTAGCGTCGGAGACGGAGTCGTGTTGTCCTTTAGTTCATCGGCGCTAAACGGGACATTCTGAATCTGATAGCTTGCAAAGTTGTTCGGGCGAAGCAACAAATAGAAGATGCCATAACCTCCGCGAATGACAGTCCGATTGTCGTCAGAGGGCCGATAAGCGAAACCGAATCTCGGAGCCCACTGGTTCCGGTTCATTTCCTGAAGATCGTTCGGGTAGTTGGCCTCGGCAGCGGTGACGATCCTTGACGAGTAGAGCCCGTAAGCAATCCCCGCAACCTGCTGCGTGGTGACATTGATCTGGCCGTTCGGCAGCGTCGAAACGACGATCTTGCCTAGTTTCTCGTCGAACGTGGACGATTGCGCCAGGTCTGCTTTCGGAATGGAATTAAATTCGTATCGGAGACCTATGTTCAGAGTGAGTTTACGATTCACCTTGAAATCGTCCTGAACGAAGAAATGATACTGGGTGTCAGAAAGGCCGAAGTGTTGAGTCGGATAACTGCGCTGGCCCGAGTTCGGGTAACCCAGTATATAGTCCGCGAATCCGTTGCCCGAGTAAGCACCGCCGTAATTAAACCTGCCCCGGGAGGCAGTGCCGCCGTTCTCCTCGACGTAGTGGAAGCGTCGGTAGTCGAAGCCGAACTTAGCAGTGTGGCGCCCTCGGGTCCACGTCACGTTGTCCACAAATTGCTTAGTATCGAAAGGTGCAATTGCCGGGCGAAATCCGAGTGTTGCTACCAGAGTGCCAAACCCGGTGACGGTAACTTCCGGAAAACCAGGAAATGACGAGCTGGTCTGTTCGAAACCTCGTATGCCGGATTGCACCGTGTAGTTCGTCCCAAGGCCCTGAGGAGTGCCGTCGGTGTAGAGATGCGTGTATCCAAGCCTCAGTTCATTCAGGAAAGTGGGGCTGAAAATTCTGGTATAACCGAGAGCAGCGTTATGAGCCCGGCTGGCGAGAAAGAGGGTGCCGCTGTCCGGGAGGTTACCCGGAATTACTTCGTTTTGCACGTTGCGGCTGTAGCGAAGAAAGAGCACATCCTTTTCGGTTACCTGATAGTCAAGACGCCCGGTGCCCTGGTCGCCGTCCAGAGCGCGCCCGGCTAAAAACTGATACGTGCCAGTAGGACTGTTCGGCAGCGGAACGAACCGCAGCAGGTTTTGCGAGACAGGATCGAGACGGCTGGCCGGGATCCGATTGCCGATAATCGGCGCCTGTGTCAGAGGGTCGCGAAGTTGGGTAGGAAGAGCGGAAAAATCACCTGACCGGAAAGCGGCTGAAGGCACCACAACGTTCCGCGTCAATCCCCGCCGTATGCGATTCCCTTCATAGTTTCCAAAGAAAAACAGCTTGTTGCGAACGATTGGGCCACCCAGCGTGCCTCCGAACTGATTCTGCTTATATGGGCCCTTCGTTGGCGCGAAGAAGTTCCGCGCGTCCATTTTGTCATTACGGAGAAACTCGAACAGGACGCCATGGTATTCGTTTGTGCCGGACTTTATAGTCGCGTTGATGATGGCGCTGCCTCGCCCGTATTCCGCCGCAAATGAATTGCTGTGTACTTTGAACTCGTTGACGGCGTCCACAGATGGCAGAAGTTGTACGCCATCCAGTCCTTGCTCCTGACTGGACACGCCGTCGATCAGAAATTCCGTCTTATTGTATTGGCCTCCTCCTACCTGCACCGTTGTCGAGCCGGTCAAGGGTGCGGAAGTTCCCGTTACCTGCGTGGTAAGAACTCCGGGTGTGAGAGCGGCAAGCTGCGTAAAGTTCCGCCCGTTGAGGGGCAAGTCCACAATCTTCTTGTTGTCGATCACCTGGCCAACGGACGAGGTGTCCGTGCTTAGCAACGGCGGTGTATCGGAAATCTCGACCTTGGTCGCGGCGTCCCCGACTTCGAGTTGTATGTCTACGCGCGCCTGCTGGTCAACCTGCAGAATCACATTTCCCACGCTGGATTGCTTGAAACCGGTAAACGTCACGTTGACCGAGTAGGTTCCCACCGCGAGCGCGGTCGCGATATAGTTTCCCCGCGA
>JACMLA010000022.1 GCA_014379815.1 Bryobacteraceae bacterium
ACCGACCGGCGTTCCGTCCCGCCGCGACCGTGCCAATTCCCGGCGCAGATTCTCCACAATTGCGGAGCGGTTCCAGACCTGAGTCAGGTAGTCTCGCGTAGCCTGCTCCCGCATAGCCTCGCGGGTGGTAACCAGTTGTTCCTGAAGCTCCACAATCCGTGTTCCCGCTCGCAAGCGGACTTTAAGCTCATGCCGATCAAAGGGCTTTGTCAGGTAATCGTCGGCGCCCGAGTCCATGCCGGCTACTACGTCTTCCTTATCGTTTCGCGAGGTAAGAAGAATGATGTAGGTGTAAGGCTCTGAGTTTTGCTCCCGGATGAGGCGGCAGAGTTCGGGTCCTGTGTAGCCAGGCATCATCCAGTCGAGAATGGCGATGGTTGGAGCGCCAGCCTCGCTGAGTATGCTCAGCGCGTCCGTTCCGTTGGAGGCAGAGACGACCTCAAACGACCAGCTACGGAGCGTTTCTTCCAGCAAACGCCTCGAGAGCAGACTGTCATCCGCGATTAGTATACGCATGCTCAGGGTTTTATACCGGCCAGACTAAATTACTGACCTTGTCCCTTTATTTATCGGAGGATTTCGCGCAGAGTTTAGGAAAACTTCCTGCTAACGTTTGCTGTCGCCTGGCGGGCGCAAGGAGCGGAGCAACGGGTAGGTGTCTCGCCCGCCTGGGAGCGAAACGGCATGTACCGGTCTCCAGTCGTTATCGACGGCTCCTATGTACAGGGCGTTCTTTCGGTCTGAGCCCATAAGGATCACGGAAACCGACCGGTCCGGAAATCGCAGGACACGGTACTGCATCTCCCCCTGGGCGGACCTCCAGGAGTCTTCTGCCGGCGTCCCCAGCTTCCGGGTAACGGAAAAGTAGTCGTCCTGTCCACTGAGGCCGAGTTCGGACTGCAGGACAGCGGAATAGCGGACCTTTGGGTTCCGCTCCGCACGGAAGAACACCGCGATACCTACGCATCCGACCACGGCCGCCAGCAGCACCCCGACAATCAGTCGTCCTACCCGGCCCTCCGCTCCGGAACTCAGCCGAATGTCGACGACCGGAGCTGCGGATGTAACCGGCTCAGTAACTGTGGACCGGGGAAAGTCGTTTACCGCGCGCGGCATTTCGATTACCCGGCGAATGTGGGGGATTATCTGCCCCGCCTTGTACTCGAGCTCTTTCGTGAGGCCCACAATCACTACAGGATCATCGGTTCGGGACAGATCTCCCAAAAACCGCCGTGGGATCCAGACTTCGTCGCCTGTTTTTGTATTCAGAACCTGCACTTCCGACCACGTAGCCCGGTGGAGACGCCATTCGTTGTGTTCGATACCGACGAGGGCGGGATAAAACGAGAAAGGCCTCGGCCCGAGCTGATCGTACGGCGGAGGTAACAGCGGTGCGGACATCAGTATGACTCCTTATATTAAACCGGAGATATTAAACCGGAGCGGGATCTTAAACCGGACAGGGCAGGTAAGCCGATAGCGCAACAGCGTGCTACTTTGGGGTTTTCCATGAGTACTCCCAGGGCGGAACTGAAGAAGACGCCGCTGAACTCCCTCCATCGCCAGTCGGGTGCGCGCATGGTCGATTTCGGTGGATGGGATATGCCGGTGCAGTACTCAGGTCTGGTGGATGAGCACCACACCGTGCGCAACGCTGTTGGACTGTTCGATGTCAGTCACATGGGTGAGATTGAGGTACGGGGTCCGGAAGCCCTGAACCTGGTGAATGCGCTGACATCCAACGACGCTGCGAAGCTGCAGACGGGACAGATCCAGTACTCGGGGCTGATGTACGAGCACGGTGGATTTGTGGACGACATCCTCGTGCACAAAGTGGATGACGACCACTTTTTCATCTGTGTGAACGCTTCGAATCAGGAGAAAGACTACGACTATTTCTCGACGATGAACCTGCAGAAGGCGACGGTAGAGTATGCCAGCGAGAGATATGCCCAGATCGCCGTGCAGGGTCCTAAGGCATTGAACACACTGCAAAAACTGACGCGTACCCCGCTGGAGACCATCCGCTACTACTGGTTCCTCGATGGGGAAGTAGCCGATATCCCGGCCAGGATCGCCAGAACGGGCTACACCGGGGAAGACGGATTTGAACTATACATTGCCCCTGACTTTGCGGAGCGAATCTGGGAGGCTTTGCTGGAATCAGGCCAGGAATTCGGAATCAAACCTTGTGGACTGGGCGCGCGAAATACGCTTCGTCTGGAAGCGAAGATGGCGCTCTACGGTCATGAAATCGGGCCGAGTGAGGGTCCTCTCGAGGCCGGTCTGGGGTGGATCGTTAAGTTCGATAAGGTCCACTTTGCCGGGAAACCCGCTCTGGAAAAACAGCAGGCGGAGGGATTGTCCCGCAAGCTGGCTGGCTTTGAAATGACTGGCCGGGGAATCGGTCGTGACGGCTATGAGGTTCAGATTGAAGGTGAGCCGGCGGGATGGGTTACCAGTGGCGGACCGTCTCCAACGCTGAGCAGGAACATTGGCCTTTGCTACCTTCCCTCGGCCTCGGCAGAACCTGGTCAAAAGATAGAGATCCTTGTGCGCAATCAGCCGGTTGAAGCAAAAGTTGTTCCGACACCCTTTTACAAGCGAGCCAAATGACTTATCCCGAGAACTACCGGTACACGAAAGAGCATGAGTGGATTCTGGTGGAGGGCGACGTGGGAACGATCGGCATTACCGACCACGCTCAGCATGAGCTTGGCGACATCGTTTTCGTGGATCTGCCGCGACCGGGTACCAGCGTAAGCCAGGGCAAGACGATCGGTTCGGTAGAGTCGGTAAAAGCGGTTTCTGACATCTACTCACCTGTTTCCGGCGAGGTAGTGGAAGTGAATGCACTGCTGGCGGAAGCTCCGGAAAAGCTGAACGAAGATCCCCATGTTACTGCGTGGCTGGTCAAGATACGTCTGGCAATTCCGGAGGAAATTAAGAATCTTCTCTCCCTGGCCGACTATCGTACCTACATAGGAGCTTAAGAAAAGAACTTGCGTTATCTCCCAAAGTCGGATTCCGAGCGACGTGAAATGCTGGAAGCGTGCGGCCTCGGATCGGCTGAAGAGCTGTTCGCGCACTTGCCTGAGAATGCCAGGCTGCAGCGTCCTCTACAGCTGGACGACGGTAAGTCCGAGTTTGAAATTGTAGATTACTTCAAGGCTCGTGGGGCGGAGACGGCGCTGGGTTATGCCTCCTTCCTCGGTGCCGGAGTCTACAACCACTTTCGTCCGGTACTCGTGGATACGGTGGTCTCGCGTGGGGAGTTTTTGACTTCCTACACGCCCTACCAGGCTGAGATTTCGCAGGGCACGCTTACTACGATTTTTGAATTTCAAACCATGATCTGTCAGCTGACGGGCATGGAAGTGGCGAACGCTTCGATGTACGACGGTTCGACCGCCGTGCCCGAAGCAGCCATGATGGCCGTTCGCGTCACTGGCCGTCACAAAGTTCTTGTAGCCCGGAATGTGCACCCGGAGTATCGGGAAGTTCTGTCCACATATTGCCAGCACCAGGGTATGCCAATTGCTGAGGTGGCCTATGACACAAAGACGGGCGGCTTTGATCTGGCAGATCTGGAACGCAGGCTGGACGACGAGACGGCTTGCATCATTGTGCAGTCTCCTAATTTCTTTGGTGTTGTGGAAAATGTAAAAGCGGCAGCGGAGGTCGCACACAAGCAAGGCGCTCTGCTGATCGTCGTATTCACCGAAGCGGTCTCGCTGGGATTGCTGGAGCCGCCACGCGAGGCGGATATTGTGGCAGGCGAACTGCAATCGTTTGCGATCTCGCCGAGTTATGGCGGGCCTTTCGCGGGCATTATCGCAACCCGTGAGAAGTACATGCGACAGCTGCCAGGCCGCCTCGTAGGCGAGACTAAAGACGCGAACGGCAACAGGGCATTCTGCCTGACTCTCTCCACGCGCGAGCAGCATATCCGGCGCGAGAAGGCGACTTCCAACATCTGCACAAATCAGGCGCTAATCGCTCTGATGGCGACGGTGTACATGACCGTGTTTGGCAAGGAAGGCCTGCGCGAACTAGCCCACCAAAATCTTTCGAAGGCGCATTATCTGAGTGAGGGGCTGCCGAGGAAGTTTTCCGGAACGTTCTTCAATGAATTCGTGATTGAGGCACCGGCTTCGCTGAACCGGGAGTTGCTGCAACACAAGATTATTGGAGGGCTGGAGCTGAAACGCTTCTACCCCGAACTTGGGGATACGCTGCTGGTCTGTGCCACCGAAATGTCCAAACGGGAGCACATGGATGTCTTCCGGCAAGTCGCCTCGCAAGTGCTGGAGCCGAGCATGGCGATGGAAGGAAGAGCCTGATGATCCAAAAGACCCGCAATCACGTCACCCAGAATGAAGGGCTGCTGTTCGAGATCAGTTCACCGGGTAAAAAGGCGTATCAGCTTCCTGACCTCGACGTACCGGCTGTAGACCCCGCGGAAGCTCTGGGAGACAGAAACGTTCGCAGCGAAATCGAGGGCTTTCCGGAGGTGAGCGAGGTCGAAACCATCCGGCACTTCACACGGCTCTCCACGTGGAATTACGCGATCGATCTTGGCATGTATCCTCTGGGATCGTGCACGATGAAGTACAATCCGCGGATCAACGAGGCTGTGGCGCGCACTGAGGGTCTGGCATGGGCACATCCTTACCAGCCGGAGCACTTGTCTCAGGGCGTGATGGAGATCTGCGCAACACTGGAATCCGCACTGTGCGAGATCACCGGCCTCGACGCGATCACACTGCAGCCCGCAGCGGGTGCGCACGGCGAGATGACGGGCATCATGCTGATCCGCCAGTACCTGCAATCGCAGGGGAATCCTCGCAAAAAACTGCTGATTCCCGATTCTGCGCACGGGACCAATCCGGCAACGGCAGCTATGGTGGGCTATCAGGTGCAGAACCTGAAGTCGACCGACAGGGGTCTGGTGGATCTGGCCGAACTCGAGCGTCTGGTTGACGAAGACACCGCGGGCATCATGGTCACCAATCCGAACACGGTCGGTGTGTTTGAGGAGAATATCGTCAAGGTGGCCGCGATCCTGCATGCTAAGGGCGCGCAGGTCTACATGGACGGCGCGAACATGAATGCGCTGGTTGGAATGGCGCGGCCTGGGGATTTCGGTGTCGATGTGATGCACCTTAATTTGCACAAGACCTTCTCCACTCCTCATGGCGGCGGCGGCCCAGGCGCTGGACCGGTCGCGGTGCGGGCGCATCTTGAGCCTCACCTTCCTTCTCCTCGCCTGAGGAGAGTGAGCGATTCGTGGAGCTGGGATTACAACAGGCCGGAAAGCATTGGACGCGTTCGCGCATTCTACGGCAACTGCGGCGTGCTGATCCGGGCACTCGCGTACATCATGGCGCACGGTGGTAACGGGCTTCCGAAGGCCACTTCCGACGCGGTTCTGAATGCAAACTACATCCGTACAGCGCTCGAGCCGTATTTCGATTTGCCCTACAAATCGCCGTGCATGCATGAAGTTGTATTCAGCGATGCGCGCCAGGCGAAGAAAGGCGTGCGTACGGGCGATATGGCGAAGAGGCTTATCGACTACGGATTCCACCCCTACACCGTCAGTTTCCCGCTGATCGTGCCCGGTGCGTTGATGATCGAGCCTACGGAAACCGAAGGCAAACGAGAGCTGGATCTGTTTATCGATGCGATGATCCAGATCGCGAAAGAAGTCGACGACGATCCGCAGATTGTTCTCAAGGCCCCTCACCTGACCCGCACCCCCCGAGTTGACGAGGTTGCGGCTGCTCGCCGGCCTATAGTGCGATGGAAGCCCGAATCGACCGCCAGCAAAGCGGCTGACTGAACGCAATGGAGCGGGTCCGGCGCCTGAGGCCTCTCGCTTATGTCATCGGGATCGTTCTCCTGATCCGGCTGCCGTTTCTCAACCAGGCTATTCAGGGTGACGATCCCAAGTTCCTGGCAATCGCGCAGCACGCGCTGATTGAACCCGCTCATCCCACACACACGACCTACATCTTTCAGGGTGAGCCTGTGGACATGCGGGGCCATCCGCATCCTCCGGGTAACGCCTGGTTTCTTGCAGGGCTGATCGGATTGCTCGGCGATGTTCGCGAGGTACCCTTCCACTTCGCCTATGCAGGATTTTCTCTCATAGCCGGTGTGTCTATGTGGTTCCTCGCGCGCCGCTTTGTGCCGGATCGCGCACTGTCGGCGACTCTCTTATTCCTCTCCGTTCCGGCGTTTGTGGTGAATGGAAATTCGCTGGAGTCGGACGTTCCTTTTCTGGCCTGGTGGATGGCGGGATTCGCGCTGTTCACTGCAGGTCGCCCTTTACTTTCTGTCCTGCCATTTGTTGTGGCGGCGCTCACATCCTACCAGGCTGTCGTCGCTACACCGATTCTGCTGGTTTATTGCTGGCTCCACCAGCGGGGCCGAGTCGCCGGATGGGCCGTTTCCTTCGTCCCTGTCGTTGTAGTCGTTAGCTATCAGCTGTGGGAACGGCTCACCGGGGGTACATTGCCCGCCGCGGTTCTCGCCGGCTACTTCTACTCGTATGGCTTGCAGCAACTTACGAATAAGCTTCAGAACGCTGCAGCTCTGACGGCCCATTTGAGCTGGATGGTGTTCCCGCTGGCTGCGATCGCGGCCTTTACCCGGAGCCGATACGTGCTGGTGGCGGGCTTGATTGCGGCACTGGCTGGTGCATTCCTCGATGTTCACCCGCTCTTCTGGGTTTCGTTTGCGGTAGGGGTTGTGATTCTGGCGGCGCAAGTACGCCTGAAGCCGGACTTTTTGCAAGTCTGGTTTCTGCTGTTTTTTGCGGCCGCGCTCGTCTTGTTTTTCGCCGGATCAGCGAGATATCTCCTGCCTCTGGCTCCACCTCTTGCGATGCTGGTAGCCCGTGAGGTGTCCCGTCGCATTGCGTGGCCGGCCTCGGCCCTGAGTCTGGCTTTGGGCCTCTCCCTCGCCTTCGTGAACTATCAGCACTGGGACGGATATCGCCAGCTGACCACCGAATTGGCTCGGGATGTTTCCAAAAAGCGGGTTTGGGTAAACGGAGAGTGGGCAAGCTTCTATATGGAATCCGAGGGTGCTCTGCCACTCTCGCGCAAGCAGGTTGCACAGTCTGGCCAATGGCTGGTGTCCAGTGAGCTTGGGTATCCGATCCAGCTAACTGCGCCTGTCGGCCGTATACTGACTCGTGAGATTCAGCCGGCGCTTCCTTTGCGACTGATCGGGCTCGGAAGCAAGTCCGGTTACTCGACTGCGAGCCTGGGCTTAAGACCATTCGATGTGTCCTTTGGCCCAATCGATCGGGTTCGCGTCGAAGCAGTTCTGGAGCGAAGGCCAACCTTATCCTGGCTTCCTGCGACAGCCCCGGAAGCGGAAACGCAGATCGTCAGCGGAGTCTACCAGGCGGAGGGACAAACACGCTGGATGAGCGGGCGGGCTGTGATTCTGTTGAAGGCTCCTGCAGAAGCTATGCCGGTACAGGTGAACTTGTATCTGCCCAAAGAGGCACCTGCAAAGACTGCCCGCATTGTTCTCGACGGGACGGAGATCCTTAGCCAGGTGCTCCCGGGTCCGGGGTTGCACGAATTGCGAACTCGTCCGACTATCGGACAGACCCTCACGATATCTCTCGACAAGACCTTTTCCGTGAAGGGTGACTTCCGGGAACTGGGTGCGGTTCTGGTCGGTGCAGGCTTTAAATCAGATCCATAATGGCTTGCTTGACTTCGTCTACACCCGGCGTGCCGGTCAGGACCTGAACCCGATTTGTCCCTCGCGGCGCCCAGACTTGCGGATCCGTTCGGCGGAATATTGCGACAACCGGGATTCCCACCGCAGCGGCGAGGTGCGTGATACCGGAGTCGTTGCCAACATAAACTCGCGCCGACGCCAGCCAGCGCGCTGTCTCCGCGAGGCTGGAAAACCGGTGTGCCCCGGGCCATTCTTCGTCAGGTCCAACGGCGAACTCGAGCGGTAGCGTCAGGCTCTGAGCCAGCTGGCGGAAGTTCTCAGGTTGCCAATTCTTCGAAACGCTGCCTGAGAAAGGCTGGCAGGCGACGAAGTTCCGCGTTGGTTCTGTAGCGAAGCCCTTTAGCATCGGAATCGCCCCGTGAGGTCCGCCTGCGTGGGTCAGATAGAAGTCGACAGCGTGGGTCGATGCGTCCTGAGGCACGGCGGGGTGA
>JACMLA010000231.1 GCA_014379815.1 Bryobacteraceae bacterium
CAATTCGATCTTGCAGAACAGTACTTTATTAAAGCGATGGACATGTCGGCATCGTTTGCGGAGGGCGAGAGTCTTTGGGCAAACTCTGCCGACAGCTTCGGCGCATTGAAACGCCGGCGTGGGGATGTGGAGGGCGCGGAAAAGCTGGGCGTGAAGGCTCTCGAAATCTGCCGTCGCCTGCAACCGAACAGCCTTGCGCTTGCATCCGGCCTCAACAATCTTGGCAACCTGTACCGCTTGCGCGGGGACTTATTAAAGGCGGAGCAGTCCTTCCGCGAGTCTTTGTCCATCAACGAACGACTCATCCCCGGCTCCAGAGAGGTTGCCGGTAACATGCAGAACCTTGCTGGCATTGCTCAGGTGCGGGGCGAGTACGACCTTGCTGTATCCATGTACCGAAGATCTGTCGCTTTATGGGACAAAATCGCGCCTGGCACTCTTCTGTGGGCTGCGCCGCGGATTGATCTTGGCATGGTATTGCGGGCGCAGGGAAAGCTTCCGGAAGCGGAGCAGTGCTTCCGTGAGGTTCTTGCCGTTGAGCAGTGGCAAAAGCAGTCACCACTGGGCGTTGCGGAAACTTCGCGTGCGATTGGCAGTTTATATGAAGACCGCGGCGCCCTGGACGATGCAACTGCCAGCTACACACGGGCGCTCGAAGGCATTTCTCAGTTGACCCCGGAAGGGCTCTCCGCCGCGGAGACCTTGTTCCGACTCGGAGAGGTTGCACGAAAACGGGGGCAACAGGATCAACGCGAAGCGTACCAACGCAAGGCCCTCGCGATTCGTGAAAAACTCATGCCCGGAACAGCCGAGATGGGCGAATCGTATCACGCTCTTGCCCTTGTAATGCGCGAACGCAACCATGTTCCTGAAGCACTGGATTTCTTTAAACGAGCTGTCACCGAGCTCGAGGCCTCTGCAGAACGCGTGGGCGGCGGCGACACTGTCCAGGCCGGAGCCTGGGCAGGCTTTGGGACCGTGTATCGAGACTACGCCGACTTGCTTCTGGCGCAGGGACAAAAGCAGGAAGCGTTCTCGGTGATCGAACAATCCCGGGCCCGCGCTCTGCTGCAGGCACTTGCGGAGCGTGACGTAGTGCCAGAAGACGTACCAAAGGAACTGCTCAACCGAAGAAGCCAAAACGCCAAAGCGTTGGAGAAGCTTGACAGCCAGTTGGCCAGTATCGCGCCCGGGAAAAACAAAACGCTGTTCGATCGGTTGGTAGCGGCGCGCAGGGAAGCGCGTGCGGAACGCGAGTACATCGCGCAGCAAATACGCGAAACTTCACCGCGCTATGCCGATCTGCGTTATCCGGTCCCGCTGGATTTCGAGGGGACGGTGAAGGCGCTGGACAGTGGCACCGCTGTCTTGTCCTGGGTGGTTGGGCCGGAAAGAACACTGCTGTACGTCATCCATCCCGGGACGGAAAAGATCTCGGTAATCCCCGTCGAGGTATCCGGACGCGATCTTCAGGACAGAGTGAAGCGATTTCGCACCCTGATGGAGCGTGGGGTTCCGGTGAATGATCCATCGCTTGTCTCGCAAGCAAAAAAACTATACAGCCTTCTGTTCTCACCGGCAGAAAAACTGATTGCCAGTAGCAGCAGATTGCTTCTGCTCCCGGATGGTCCGCTCTACATGCTTCCGTTTGCTGCTCTGATTCGACCAGACGGCAAGTTCCTTGTTGAATGGAAGCCTGTACACTCCTCCATCTCCGCGACTTTGTATGCCCAGTCAAAGGCTGCGCGGAGGCCGCAGCAGTCGTATAAACTTTCCGTGGCCGCCTTTGGTGATCCTCGCTATCAAAGTGGCAACTCAGCGGAAGCCCTACCCGCTAACCGCACGTCCATCACTGCGAGCCTCAGGCCGCTGCTTTTCAGTCGCTCGGAAGTGGATGCGATTGTTCGCCTCTACCCGGGCCAGGTTGATTTGTATGTGGAAGATCGCGCGACGAAGGAACGTCTCAAGTCGATAGGCCGCGACACTCGCATCATCCACATCTCAGCTCACGCATTGTTCGATCAGAAAGATCCGCTGAATTCTTCGCTTGCGCTCAGCAGCCGTGGAAGTGGCGACAACGGACTGTTGCACGCCTGGGAACTCTACGACCGAGCTCGCTGGGACGCGGACCTTGTAGTTATGTCTGCATGCCAAACGGCGCTGGGTCAGGACTTCGGTGGCGAAGGACTCGTAGGCCTGGTGCGGGCAATTCAGTATGCAGGCGCTCGTTCTGTGCTGGCGACACTCTGGAGCGTGGACGACCGGCGTACTGCAGAACTTATGGAGTCCTTCTATCGTGCACTACGGAAAGGAAAGTCAAAAGACGAAGCATTACGAGCCGCGCAACTCGAACTACTTGGCTCGCGGGGCGGCGCTTCGCCTTTCTACTGGGCTGCCTTCACACTGCAGGGCGACTGGAAGTGAGTGTTATCTGCCGACACTCAACAATTGGGCTCTTCGAGTTCACGTTGCCGATCATGATCACCACTGGCACTGTCACAGCGGGCAATGAGATGCTGATCTGGTGCCTGCCAACCCTTATCGTGGTTATCGGTTCCCAGAAGAAATCATTTCGCAATGCGTGTGGCTCTATTTCAACTTTTGTGTGAGCTTTCGGGATGTGGAGCTGATGATGGCATTCCGGGAGTGCCTCTGAGCTACGAAACGGTCCGGCGCTGGTGCAACAAGTTCGGCGAGTCGTACGCTGATCAGCTCAGGCGCAAGCGGCCGAACGTGGGCGATAAGTGGCATCTCGACGAGGTCTTTCTCAAAATCAACGGAGTGCAACATTATTTATGGAGGGCAGTCGATCAGCACGGCGCTGTGATCGATATTCTGGTCCAGCCAAAGCGTGACCGTTACGCCGCCATGCGGTTCTTTCGTAAGCTCTTGAATCGAACGGGGCGACACCCGCGCGTGATCATCACGGACAAGCTGCGAAGCTACGGTGCAGCAAAACGAGTCGTACTTCCATGTGTAGTGCACCGGCAATCTCGCTACCTCAACAACCGGGCCGAGAACTCGCATCAACCTACCAGACAACGCGAACGCAGAATGAAGCGCTTCAAATCACCCGAGCATGCGCAGCGGTTTCTGGAAGTA
>JACMLA010000023.1 GCA_014379815.1 Bryobacteraceae bacterium
AAAGTCCGAAGATTTAACTTCTATTTGTACTCAGACTGGGTAACCCCGAGTTTGATGCTGCAGCGTAATCCGGACGTCACGGTGCGCAGTCGGGGAGTCATGGAAAAGTGTACCTATTGCGTACAGCGGATCCGGCGTACCGAAATAGACGCGAGAAAAGTAGGTCGCTATATCGAGGACGGTGAGATTCAAACGGCTTGCCAGCAAGCTTGCCCGACCCGAGCCATCACTTTTGGAGACATCAATAACCGTACCTCGGCGGTGACGTTGCGCAAGAAGGATAAACGCAATTTCAGTTTGCTTGCCGAACTGAATACACGTCCCCGTACAACGTATCTCGCTGAGGAACGCAATCCCAATCCCTTATCTCCGAAGAGGCTGTCGTGACAACGGGCCATCAGCCACTCGCCGGGGCCGATGACGGCTTTGCTTTGGTGACAACCCGGATTACCGGGATTTCTCTTGGTCGTACGCGAACTCCGTTTGGGTGGTTCGGCGTGTTTGCGGTTTCAGCTCTGCTGGCGGGCGGGCTCGTCGCAGCGATTCTTGTCCTGTTGCTCAGGGGAGTCGGCATCTGGGGCGTCAATGTTCCTGTTGGATGGGGCTTTGCGATTATCAACTTCGTCTGGTGGATTGGGATCGGGCACGCCGGAACCCTGATTTCCGCCATTCTGCTGCTGTTGAACCAGCAATGGCGCAATTCGATCAACCGGTTTGCGGAGGCAATGACTATCTTTGCGGTCGTGTGCGCAGGGCTCTTTCCGGTGCTTCACCTCGGACGACCCTGGCTCTTCTACTGGCTGTTTCCTTATCCAAACACCATGAACATCCAGCCACAATTTCGCAGCCCGCTTGTCTGGGACGTCTTCGCGGTCTCAACCTATGCGACGGTGTCGGTGCTGTTCTGGTATCTGGGCATGCTACCGGATCTCGCGGCCACAAGAGATCAGGCGCAGAATCCTTCTACTTACCGAATCTATGGGTTGCTATCGCTGGGGTGGAGAGGCTCCTCTCATCAGTGGAGGTTGCATCGAACGGCAACGCTGCTACTCGCCGGACTCGCGACTCCTCTTGTGCTCTCCGTCCATACCGTCGTGAGTTTCGACTTTGCGGTCGCGATCGTTCCCGGCTGGCATGCAACGATATTCCCGCCTTTCTTTGTGGCTGGCGCTATCTACTCCGGTTTCGCTCTGGTGGTCATCCTTGCTGTCGTCCTAAGGCGTACCTGGAACCTGTCTGACCTGATCACAGACACGCATCTGGCGAACTGCGCGAAGGTGATGCTCGCGACGTCCATGATCATGACGTACTCGTACTTCTTCGAGACCTTCTACGCCTGGTACAGCGCCAATGAGTACGAGATAGCTGTCTTTCAAAATCGATATTTCGGACCGTACTGGCCCGCGCAGTGGACGATGCTTGCCTGCAATGTGGTGATTCCGCAATTGCTCTGGCTGCCTGCGGTACGAAGAAATGCCACTGCACTCTGCGCGATTTCAGTTTTGGTCTTATACGGAATGTGGCTGGAGCGGTACATCATCGTGATTACCAGCCTGCATCGGGATTTCCTGCCGTCTTCCTGGGGTTACTACAACCCAACTGTTTGGGATCAGCTGACTTTCTTCGGAACGATCGGACTCTTCCTGTTTCTGTTCAGCTTGTTCGTTCGCTTCCTGCCCATAATCCCGATGTATGAGATCCGCGAGATGCTGCACAAGGAGCATCAGTCGGTATGAAGTACTGGGGCATTGTTGCGGGCTTTCCAACTGCCGAGACGCTGATCGCGGCCGTTCAGCGGGCGCAGGAAGAAGGCTTTAGCCGGCTGGAAACGTACACTCCTTTTCCCGTTGAAGAAGTCGAAGAGCTGATTTATCGGCATAACCTGCTTCCATTGATCGTTTTTTTGGGAGGCATCGCTGGCGCGGTTTCGGGCTGGACACTTCAGGAGTATCTGGCAGTCTGGAATTATCCGATTAACGTAGGCGGACGGCCTCTCAACAGCTGGCCCGCGTTCGTAGTTATCACATTTGAGCTCACCATCCTGTTCGCTGCCGTGGCCGCGTTCCTGGGAACTCTCCTGCTAAGTCGTCTGCCGGAGCCGTATCATCCCGTGGCAAATGCGACCAGCTTCAGCTCTGCCTCAAGCAACAAGTTCTTTCTCGCCGTAAGTGCAAAAGATCTGCACTACGATGCCGGTCGGATCACTACTCTGTTCCGCGATCTGGACGCCGAGTCTGTAGAGGAAATCGTTGACTGATCGTTCTCCACACGCTCTTCTTGTTGTGATGGCCGCGCTGTTGAGCGGCTGTCGGCAGGACATGCACGATCAACCCCGCTATGATGCGCAGGAGCCAGGCCCGTTCTTCAAGGACGGTCGATCTGCGCGACCTTTCGTTGAGGGCACGATTGCACGTGGTCACCTGCCCGACGCTCCTGTCGAGGGCTTTCCGGACACTATCCCCGTGCCTGTTAACCGCCAGTTGCTTCAGCGTGGCCGCGAACGTTATGACATCAGTTGCAGTCCTTGCCATGCGCGTACAGGCGACGGCAATGGAATGATCGTGCAGCGAGGCTTCAGGGCTCCACCGTCGTTGCACAATGCACGCTCGCGTGCTTTGCCAGCCAGCTACATCTACGCGGTGATCACCGACGGCTACGGGGCAATGCCGTCTTACTACGATCAGATCTCCCCGGCGGATCGGTGGGCGATTGTTGCTTACACGCGTGTGCTCCAGTACAGCAGGGCACCTTCTGGAAAAGCGGAATGAACGAGCGTCTTCAGCGACTGCAGACAACGCTGCTGCTGTTGGCCGCACTGGCTCTCGTTGTCAGTGCGATTGGCTTTTTTTCCTCACCGGACGTGTTTTTCCGGTCGTGGCTGATGGCGTGGCTGCTCTGGCTGGGTCCCGCTCTGGGATGCGTGGCTTTTGCGACGTTGCATACTTTGACAGGCGGCCGGTGGGGGGAAGCGACCCGTTTCCTGATGGAAGCTGCGGGCAGGACGATGCCGGTTCTTGCGATCCTGTTCGTGCCTGTTCTCTTTGGGCTCTCGAATCTTTATCCCTGGACGCATCCCGATCTCGTTGCTGGTGACGCTGTGCTGCGCCACAAGCAGATTTGGCTGAACATCCCGTTCTTTCTGGCGCGCACCGTCGTCTACTTTGCCGTCTGGACCGCGCTCGCATTTAGCGTAGCCAGCAGGCAGAAGCCCCTTGCCGCAGCAGGTCTGGTCATCTATGCCTTTACGCTGACCTTTGCAGTAACAGACTGGGCGCAATCTCTGCAGCCGCACTGGTTTTCCAGCGTGTGGGGATTTTTGTTTATTGCAGGTCAGGGACTTTCTGCGATGTCGCTGGTAATTTGTGCTCTCCTGCTTCTGGACCCGCCGCGTCTGGACCCGAACGTCCTGCATGATCTCGGCAAGCTGATGTTCGCGTTTGTCCTTCTGTGGGCTTATCTGTCGTTCTCTCAGCTGCTGATCATTTGGGGGGGCAATCTGACAGAAGAGATCCCCTGGTATATGAGTCGACTGGGAACCAACTGGGCCGGCGTCGGCCTTGGGCTTCTCTTGCTCCAGTTCCTGTTTCCGTTTCTACTGCTGTTGTCCCGTACCCTGAAGCGCCACCGCAAATCTTTACTCGCCATCGCGTTGCTGATCTTCGTCATGCGCGCTGTTGACATGTTCTGGATGATCGTACCGGGAGAGTCCTCTGAGGGTGTTGCGCTGCACTGGCTCTATCTTGTGACTCCGGTCGCGGTTGGTGCCGCCTGGCTGAGCGCTTTCGTCTTCCAGCTACGCCGCTCTGAGGCTGTCTTGCATGGCTGAGAACACAGACATCAACGCACGGGCGGTAACCGGGACGGGCATTGCAATGTTTTTCGGAACGGTGGTGATTACGCTGGCACTCTGGTTTTTCTTTGAGTACATCCGCGAACGTGATGCCTCCGGACTGAAGCCGCGAGAAAACGTTGCGCCCGTGTTCAGGACAATTCGGCAGCCCGTTCTGCAGACTTCGCCGAGTCTCGACATGGAGGCAATGCGACGAAAGGAAGACGAGATCCTTAACGGCGGAGACGGCCGCCTGCCAATTGAGAAAGCAATGGAGGAGGTGGCCCGTCGCGGGGTCCCGGCAGCGGCGAAAGCTCCGGAGGGGATGCTGATTTTTACGCCTCGCTCCGGCAGGCGCGAAACAGGGTTCGAGAGCAGAGGGCTACTCCTGAGTCCACACCGGGAGGCGAACTGAAGTGGACTGGCTGTTTCCCATTCAGGCTTCCAGCGTTGCTCCTGACGTGGACAACCTCTACTGGTTTCTGATCGTGGTGTGCGGTGGCCTCGCAACGATACTGGCTGTACTGATTGTCGGTTTCGCCATCCGCTATCACCGCAAGTTTGCGGGCGAGATCCCGCTACAAAATGGATCACCTCTGGTCCTCGAGGTCGGGTGGTCAGTCGGAACGCTGTTGTTGTTTCTGGTGATGTTTTTCTGGGGTGCACGCCTGTATTCCCGCATGTCCGTCCCACCCTCCGGCGCAATCGAAATCTATGCGATTGGCAAGCGATGGATGTGGAAGCTGCAACATCCGGGGGGTCAGCGGGAAATGAATGAACTTCACATTCCAACGGGAACGCCGGTGAGGATCACTCTGACGTCTCAGGACGTGATTCACAGCTTCTTCATACCCGCCTTCCGCGTTAAGCAGGACGCCGTTCCTGGCCGGTATACGACTATGTGGTTTACTGCCACCAAAGCTGGACGCTATCACCTGTTCTGTACCGAGTATTGCGGTCTGAATCATTCGCGAATGACTGGCTGGGTGTATGCGATGGAGCCTGCATCGTTTGCACAGTGGCTCACCTCCGGCGCCGCGGAGGGCTCACTGTCATCGCTGGGAGGGAAAGCATTTCATCAGTACGGATGCTCCACCTGTCACAACTTCGATGGCAGCGGACCCGGACCCAGCCTGGCAAAAGTTTACGGAAGCCGCATCAGAATTGAGGGGCAGGCGGATGTGACGGCGGACGATAGTTACATCCGCGAGTCGATTCTGAACGCACGTGCAAAAGTCGTTTACGGCTTTGCACCTGTGATGCCGGCGTTCCAGGGTCAGATACCGGAAGAAGACGTGATCAACCTGATTGAGTACATCAAGTCCCTTCGTGAGGAACCCGAATGAGCCTGGCAGAAATTGCAGCGCCCGTACACCGCGAGAACTACCTCAATGCAAAGCAGGGCTTGTCGTCGTGGCTGCTCACTACTGACCACAAAAGGATTGCCTGGCTATACCTTGCTGCAATCACTTTCTTCTTTTTTGCCGGCGGTGCCGCGGCTGTTCTGATCCGGCTGGAACTGCTGACTCCCCGCGGAGACCTGGTAAGCACAGCCGACTACAACAAGCTTTTCTCAGCTCATGGGATCGTAATGGTCTGGTTCTTCCTGATCCCGTCCATTCCGGCAACACTTGGCAATTTTCTGATGCCCATGATGATTGGCGCGCGGGACCTCGCATTCCCTAAATTGAACCTTGCCAGCTGGTACATCTTTCTAATCGGCGGAGTGATTACCCTGTACGCGGTTCTCGCCGGAGGAGTCGACACTGGCTGGACCTTTTACGTTCCGTTCAGCTCGCTGTACTCCACAACAAACGTAATAACGGCTGCAACGGGAATCCTGATCTCGGGTTTTTCGTCTATCCTGACCGGCCTCAATTTTGTAGTCACAGTACATACAATGCGGGCTCCCGGAATGACCTGGTTCCGTCTTCCGCTATTTGTCTGGTCTCACTACGCGACCAGCATTATTCTGATGCTGGCTACTCCGGTCCTTGCCATTACACTCGGCCTGGTTGCTGTGGAGAGGACCTTTGGCGTTGGAATCTTCGATCCAAAACTCGGCGGCGACCCGGTCCTGTTCCAACATCTGTTCTGGTTCTACTCGCATCCCGCTGTTTACATCATGGTGCTGCCGGCAATGGGAGTTATCAGTGAACTGGTAACCGCGTTTTCCCGCAAAGCAATCTTCGGATATCGCTTCGTCGCCTTCGCAAGCATCGCCATTGCTGTCTTCGGTTTTCTGGTTTGGGGACATCACATGTTTATCTCGGGCCAGTCGATGTACGCATCGCTGGTGTTTTCTGTGCTCAGCTTCTGTGTGGCTGTGCCGTCCGCGATCAAGGTTTTCAACTGGACCGCGACGATGTGGCGTGGATCCATATCGTGGGATACACCGATGCTTTACGCGATCGGGTTCATCGGACTATTCACCATCGGTGGACTGACAGGCCTGTTTCTGGCAGCACTGGCTGTCGATGTCCATGTGACCGACACCTACTTTGTGATCGCTCACTTTCACTACATCATGGTCGGTGGGACCGTGATGGCCTACCTTGGAGGCATTCATTACTGGTGGCCGAAGATGACGGGCCGAATGTATCCCGAGGGCCTCGCGCGAGTTTCTGCCTTTACGGTGTTCCTCGGATTCAATCTGACTTTCTTTCCACAGTTTCTGCTCGGCTACATGGGCATGCCCCGGCGATACCACATCTATCCGGAAGAGTTCCAGGTCCTGCACGTCATGTCGACCGCAGGCGCTTCCATACTGGCGGTGGGATATCTGTTTCCCTTGTGTTACCTCACATGGTCCGCGCGCTACGGTGCGAAGGCCGGAGAGAACCCGTGGGGTGCTACGGGTCTGGAGTGGAAGACCCCGTCGCCTCCGCCAGAGCTGAACTTCGACCTTCCGCCGGTTGTCCGACACGAAGCCTACGACTACGAAGCATTGCGCGATGAAGAAGGAAAAATGTCTGTATGAAAGCGCCCGGAGGGCTGGCTCTCCGTATCCAGTTTGATACTCCGGAACAGCAGCGAGCAGCCGCGCAGGCTGGTACCTGGGCATTTCTGGCGACAGAGGTACTCATGTTCGGTGCTTTGCTCACTGCATGGGCGGTCTATCGTGCCTGGTACGGAGACGCATTCGCTCTGGCCAGCAACCGCATGGACGTGGTGGTCGGAACCCTGAATACAGGCATTCTGCTCACCAGCAGTCTCATGATGGCGCTGGCGGTAACGAGTGCGGAACGTGGTCGCCGCTCGGCAACCAGCATCTTCCTTGTCGGCACGATCCTTCTGGGCGCGACGTTTCTTGTGATGAAGGGTATGGAATATCTGCACCACTATCACCTCGGAGAGATGCCCGGATTCAACTGGCGGTATGAGGGCAGGGAAGCCCCTCATGTCGAAATGTTCTTCGTGTTCTATTACGTGGTCACGGGATTACATGCGATTCATATGATTGTCGGGCTGGGACTGCTCCTCGTCCTGCTAGTCCGGACCTGGATGGGCAGGTTCACAGAACAGTACTCGACCCCGGTGGAGATGACGGGAATCTACTGGCACTTTGTCGATATCGTGTGGGTCTTCCTGTTTCCGCTGTTCTACCTGATCGGAAGGCATGGGACGGTATGACGCAGGATTCCCAGTCTCAGCGCCGAAACTACCTGCTTGCCTGGCTGGGCCTCGTCGGGCTGACATGCGTAACAACCGCTTTAGCTTTCGTAGACCTTGGAGCGCTCGGCACAGCGGCGGCACTTCTGATTGCGGGAGTGAAAGCCGCTGTCATCCTGGTGTTCTTCATGCATCTGTGGCGCGGTCCCGCGTTGCCACGAGTTATGGCAGCCGGGGCAGTGATCTGGTTACTGATTCTGATGTTCCTGACAGCCGCGGACTACGCCACACGGGGCTGGATTCCGGTTCCGGGTAAATGACATCCTCGCGTTGGACCTGATACAAATGAAAGCAAAATGCCGATCACTCGCAGAACCGCAGTTGCGCTTACTAGTCTCGCTCCGATCCTCTGCCGCGCTGCTGAGAAAGGAATCACGAAACAGAGTTGGGGCAAACTAAAGAGCGGACAAACTGTGGATTCATTCAAGCTGACCAATACGGCTGGAACAGAGCTGACTGTGATCACGTACGGCGCTCGTGTGCAAAACCTGAAATGTGCCGACAAGTCCGGAACTGTCGCCGATATTGTTCTCGGTTACGACAGTATCGAAGGTTATCAAACCGAGAATCCATACTTTGGCGCAATTGTGGGCCGGTATGGCAACAGGATCGCCAAAGGCAGGTTCACATTGGACGGCAAGGAATACAAGCTCGCCGTCAACAACGGAGAGAACGCATTACACGGTGGGCTAAAGGGATTCGACAAAGTAGTCTGGCAGGCCAAAGAATTGCCAGGTACAAATCCAGCCGTTGAGCTTAGCTACATCAGCAAGGATGGCGAAGAAGGCTACCCCGGAACGTTGAGCGCAACAGTGCGCTATAGCCTGAACGAGTCCAGTGAAATCAGAATCGAGTACTCGGCGACAACCGATAAGAAAACGGTTCTGAACCTGACGAACCATGCCTATTTCAATCTCGCAGGGCAGGGCGTTGGTGACATTCTGGGACATCGCGTTCAGCTGTTTGCCGATCGCTTTACGCCAGTAGACGCGGGGCTGATTCCTACAGGTAACCTCGGGCAGGTCGCTGGTACACCGTTCGACTTTCGTGAGCCACATCCCATCGGCGAGCGGATTCAGGCAGATCACGAACAGATCCAGCGCGGGAAGGGATACGACCACAACTTCGTTGTCAATGGCGCAATGGGAACGTTACGCCCGGCTGCGCGCGTGGTCGAGCCCGTGGCAGGCCGTGTCCTCGAAGTTTCAACCACTGAGCCAGGCGTTCAGTTCTACACCGGCAATTTCCTCGACGGCTCAAACAAAGGTAAAGGCGGGAAATCGTATGGATTTCGGAGTGGATTCTGTCTGGAGACTCAGCATTTTCCGGACTCACCCAATCAACCCGCTTTTCCATCCACCGTGCTCGCACCCGGATCAACATTCCGGAGCACGACAATGTGGAAGCTGTCCGTCGACAGGTAGCTTACATCTCACACGTAATTAAAAGCACTTACACCAGGGATTTTCAGAGTATACTTAAGAAGTAGGGCCGCTAGCCACACTTGGGGCGCCGAGATTTGGAATGTGAATCACCATTCCTTTCGGGCGATCTGTTACTAAGATTCCGGAACGTGACATTCGGAACCTGGTTACCTTTCAGCTACAGAGAATAGCTGGACTTGTTTGAGCGGCTTCAGCGCACTCACCGCCGCAGTCGGTCCGGGTCCAAACCTGATACTGATGGCATTCCTGTTATAACTATTTCCCTGTTTTGGTTGGCCGGGGTCTACTTATCGCAGAATGCGTGCCGAGGGCACCATCGCCTCCCGCAGCAGCTTCGCATCGCGGATTCCAGACGTTTCCTGTCGCTCTTTGGCCGCAAACAACCGTACAAAAAGGTAGCTTTGACCGTCTGACTGAGGCTGCAAGGACACTGCCGGACGTGCGTTCTCCATTGCGGGTGTACTCGTTCCGGTAGTTACCGTACCAACAGCGAAATAGTACTAGTCCAACTTTACATCCAGTGGCCTGACCTCGTAACATTAACGGAGAGTAATCACCCCGTACTTTGACTCCGTGAATGTGCGACCGACGTCAGAAGTGTGTTTACTTAGCTGTGATGTCCGCGAAAGCCTTGTGAGTAAGTGTTGGGATGACTAAACGACTGTGATTTTAAAAAAACAGCCGACCTCTTAGCGAAGCGGTCCCCCTTTAATCAGGGAAATTTAGGTTTATCTTTGAACAATCTCCTTAAAGCGTTGCATGTGAGAGAAATGCACTACACTTTGACGCTTTTTCGTACGATCTGGCCGGATCCGGTTTGCCTGTAAGCAAGCCGTCCTGAGCACAAGAATTCCAACAGGCCGGTGGTCATTGGCGACCGTGCCCCTAACCATTGAACGGACTGCAAGTTCTGGAGAACAGATTGATGCTTCGTGGCAAATTAAGCCGTCTATTTAGTTTTTATTCCCCCGCGGTAGCGGTGACACTGGTTATCGGCGCCGCAGGTGCGCAAACGACAAATGTTGAAATTACACCCGACATCCTGCAAAGATCTGTCAAACGCCTCGGCATAAACCTGGGGGATCAGACTTACTGGGATTCCGGTCAGATGATGAAAAATCTGACTTTCCGAAATCCAGGTTTCGAAGGCATGACTTACAACTCTGTCTTTCAGTGCGGCGTAGTCACCGCCAGTTCCTGTCGCGACAATAACGAGTATTCTTCCTGGCCGGCCGGCTTTTGGAACGGCGCCAGTTATGAATACATTACAGGACCAGCGAGAGGCAGAACGGGTACGGTTGTAACTTCCAGCGCGCCCAACAGTAATATAAGTGGTGCTGGTGTAACCCTCGCCCTTTCCGGCGCTGCACCCGCACCCGCCGTAAACTCATACATACTGGTCCGGCAGGTCCGGGCTGGCGACCCCATTGCTGGCTGGTGGTCTTCTATTTCAGGTGGCGCGACGCTTACTCCCGAGTTCTCAGATCTCTCTCCCGGTACACAGGGGAGGCAAGCACTAAGAATCTCATCAGCGGGCGGTGGACAAAGTGCGAAGCTCAGTTCTTATTTCGATTCTCTCAATGGGCAGTCGTTTCTCACCCTGAAAGGTGCCTATCGCCTCAGCTTTAAGGTGAAAGGTACCGGTGGGCAGAACCGCGTTACGGCGGGCGTACAGCGGATTGGTCGCGGAACTTACTTGTCGGCGTCAGTGCCTCTGACCTCGTCATGGCAAACCATCAACTTGCCTTTCGTAGCGAACGAAACTGCGGGGCAGGCAGGCACGGTTGAGGTCTCTTTCGAAGCCTCAGGAAGCAATTTGCTGATTGATGACGTGGAGTTGCTGCAAACCGACGGCTCTCCCGCAAACACGACAGCATTCCGGGACGCGGTTGTGGAGACGCTTCAAACGCTGAATCCGGGCATCCTCCGATATATGGCGGGTACCGCATTAGGTGCTTCGTTAAACGATCTGATCGCCCCACCGTTCGGACGCAATCGAGCGGGATTCTCCGCCTGGTCGAGCCGGCAGGAAGATATCACTTTGGGGATCCACGAAGTCCTGACGCTTTGCCAGACGATCGGTTCCGAACCATGGTTAGTGGTTCCCATCACGTTTACATCGGCGGAAATGCGTGGCTTAATCGAATATCTCAGCGGCGCCTCTTCGACGCCTTATGGCTCGAGGCGAGCTGCCCGCGGCCGCGTTGCTCCATGGACCGATGCGTTCCCCACGATCCACCTCGAGTTGGGAAATGAAGCATGGAACGGTCTGTTCAAAGGTGCTTCGATTGAATACCCTGAAGAATACGGACAACGTGCCTCAGATCTTTTCGCAGCGGCACGTGCTTCGTCTGCCTTCAATGCTTCGCGCTTCAATCTGATTGTGGGCGGGCAGTCTGTTTCCCCAGGCCGGAATCTGGAAATCCTGAATAACAGCTCGGCCCACGACACGTTGGCAGTCGCTCCCTACATGATGTCCAGCGTCGAACAGTTCTCAAATACGGAGCAGTTGTTTGGACCGCTGTTTGCACAAGCCCAGGCCTTGTCGATGACACCGGGCGGGACCATGCTGCAGAATGCTGAAGTGGCGCGGACAGCATATCGCCGTGCGAATCTGGCGGTTTACGAAGTGAATCTCCACACAACCGAAGGCAGCATATCGCAAGCTGCTCTGGACCAGCTCACTCCATCTGTCGGTGCGGGCATTGCTGTGGCGGATCACATGTTGCTCATGCTTCGCGAGCTTGGCGTCAAAGATCAGGCGCTGTTTGCGTTACACCAGCTCAGTTTCCAGAGAGCGGACGGCAAGAACGTTCGTCTCTGGGGATCCGTCATTGACATGGGAACCACGAATCGCAAGCGCCCGCAGTTTCTTGCAATGCAGCTTGCCAATGAAGCATTAAGCGGCGACATGGTCAGGACG
>JACMLA010000232.1 GCA_014379815.1 Bryobacteraceae bacterium
CCGGTCAGTACGGCTCCCAAGTTGAAGATCCACGGATGGCGAGAGTCCACAGTTCCCAGCATGCTCGCCGTATCCTGCGCGAAGCTATAGCCCGGATAAAAAGGAGCAGCGACCAACTGCGTTCCAAAGTAGAGAAGCGGCATAGCAATCGCCGCGTACAGAGCCCATACGGTCGCCTTCGGGAGAGCGGGAGGGCACACGCGCACTTGATTCATCACACTGCATACGCTCCAGTGCGCTTGAAAGTTCGCTCTAAACTGTGGGCCGGAAACGGCATTGTGGCAGATCAGTCGCGTGTAGTCGGCCAGCGTTTACCGATTCCGCCCGGAGAGCGGCGATATCGGAAAAGATGCCGATCCAACTTGACGGGTAGTCGCCGTGCCGCGGATGTGCCACCTGCGTCTTTCGCCGCAGACATCGGGGCGAGTCGGGCGTGATACGGCCAAGTGACTGCCGATGACCCTTTTTGACTCCAATCACCACGACAGGACAATCCAAGCGAGCACATTCCGTTAGCGTCGTTTGAACGAAGCCGCTAAGCGGCAGACGCTTCGCATGCCTGTTTCCGCAGAGCACTTCGGCAGTGAGTGCGGTAGCAGTAGTGTGGTCACAGAAAAGGAGGTCCTCTGTGACCGAGTTACGCCAGAAGGTGCTGGACGAGCTCCAGCGCCGTAATTACGCTCCTGCCACGATCACGCACTACATGCGGGTCATCGACGAATTCGCTCGCTATTTCGCGCGTCCCGTGGAACGGCTCGGACCGAATCACATTCGCACGTATCAGGCTTATCTGTTCCGTGAGCGCAAGCTGTCATCAAAGACCGTCAGGCAGCACGTGGCGGCGCTGCGCTTCGTCTTCGTGAAGACGCTGAAGCGCGCCTACATGCTGGAGCACATCCCGTTTCCGAAGGAAGAGCGACGCCTTCCGACCGTCCTGAGTCAGGAGGAGGTTGCGCGCCTGATTGATGCCTCCGGTTCACTGATGCACCGCGCCATGCTGATGACCTTGTACGCCACCGGCATGCGGCGCACCGAGGCGGCGAATCTGAAGGTCAGCGACGTAGACAGCAAGCGCATGGTGATACATGTCCACCAGGGCAAAGGCCGGCGGGACCGCGACATTCCTCTCAGCGCGAAGCTACTGGATGTTTTACGCGAGTACTGGCGCTGGATGAAGCCGAAGACTTACCTGTTTCCGGGCACGGTGAACGGATGGCGCGCCGATGTTCCCATTTCTCCGAAAATGATGTGGGTCGCGTGCCGGGAGGCGGCCACCCGGGCCGGCCTCGACTCCACGATCTCGCCGCATTGCCTCAGGCACAGCTATGCCACTCACCTGCTCGAGGCCGGCGCCGATCTCTACACCATTCAAAAGCTGCTGGGACATGCAGACCTCAAGCACACCATGGTCTACCTCCATCTCTCTCGCCGTCATCTGCATTCAGCGCCAGGCCCGCTTGATGCTCTGCAGATCGCTGACTCCAGTCTCGTCCGAAGGTCTCGAAAGCTGCTGCAGAAATGAATCGGCCAGCTCTTGAGCTGGCCGACATTGTCCGCGCGCTGGGCAACGGCTTCATTGAGCGCAACCGCTCGTGGCTGACATGGCCACAGCTAAAGGCGCTGCTTGCCATACAGCGTTGCCGGACGGCCGCACTGGGCGGTCATCTGGATGGTTGCTCCCAATGCGGTCATCAGGCCATCTCTTATAACTCGTGCAGAAACCGGCACTGCCCACGGTGCCAGACCAGCGCTCGCGACAGGTGGCTGGCAGAGCGATCCAGAGAGCTCCTGCCAGTTCCGTACTCCCACGTCGTCTTCACGATTCCCCATCAGCTGGCTGCGCTCGCCTATCAGAACAAGCGAGTGCTTTACGACCTGCTGCTTCGGACCAGCGCGGCTACGCTGCTGGAGATTGCGGCAGATTCCCGCCATCTCGGAGCCGATATAGGTTTCCTCAGCGTTCTGCATACGTGGGGACAGAACCTGCAGCATCATCCCCACGTTCACTGCGTTGTTCCCACAGGAGGGCTGGCATTCGATCAGTCTTCCTGGAGTCGTCCACGCCAGGGGTTCTTCCTTCCGGTGAAGGTGCTCAGCAAGGTCTTTCGCGGTAAGTTTGTCGCCGGGCTTCGGCGAGCGTTTGGCTCCGGAAGGCTGGCGTTTCATGGCGAGTTGAAGGTGCTGGCGAATCAGCGGATGTTTTGCGTGTGGGTCCGCTCGCTTTACCGAACAGACTGGGTGGTCTATGCGAAGAAGCCCTTCGGCGGACCACAGCATGTCCTGGAGTATCTGGCCCGCTACACGCACCGCGTGGCCATCTCAAACCATCGCCTGCTGGCCTTCCGCGAAGGCCAGGTCAGCTTCCGATGGAAGGATTATGCGCACGGAAACAAGCGCAGGAAGATGACGCTCAGCGCTGACGAGTTCCTGCGCAGATTCCTGCTCCATGTGCTGCCCCGGGGCTTTGTGCGGATCCGATTCTTCGGTTTCCTGTCGCGTCGGAAACGTGCTCGCCTGTTGCCCGTCTGCCGTGCGCTGCTGGGCGCCATGCTCCCGGATCACGTGGCAGCAGCGCCGACGGTATCCCGACTATTTGCCTGCCCATACTGCGGTGGCACAATGATCGTGCTCCAGCGATTCACCTCGCTCGCTTTGCGTCTCGCCGCGAATGGAGCAGCGTTCAATGACTCCTCTTAGGCAAGCCTGGTCGGGACCAGTCGCGAACTCGCCGCAGTGTCCACGCCTTTGGTGTGTCTACGCGAAAGCGCGCCGTCGGCAACTGCTCACTCAGACGCCAACGCACAAGAAAAGTGCTCTTAGTGAAACGGCTGGCTGGCATCACAACCGCCGCATTCTGACCTGCGCCAGGGTCCAGCTTCGGGCGCTGATTATCACAAAAACGCTTCAAACTCCATAAACCCGCATCGCGATCCCACAGCGGCTTCCTTCAAACGGTCCTATCGAAAGCGCCCTCCAAGCCTGATGTGTATCAGCCACTTCGGCCTGGGCACTTCCGATAAGAATCTACCGTTCTCCGTTCACAACCGGTGGATAGCTGCCACCCACTTGGAAGCTTCGATTTCCGAATGCGAGACGACATACCAGGCAGTCAGAGCAGGTGGCAACGATTCTGACAGCGGCAAATTGCTGGTGGTGCAGTTGGGGAACCCAAGTATTGGGTGAGGAGTCTAATCGGTCAGTGCGAATACTTTTTCTTGCGTTCCTGGCAGCAATCCCCGTCTGGCCATGCTCTTGCTTCAGTAACGCCACCCCGTGCTCAGTCCTGGGTGCCCCGTCAGTCATCTTCGTGGCCGAGGTCAGCATTGACAGCGGTGAGGGCTGGGGGCAGGGGCCGGCGAAGGTGGTAATTATTGAAC
>JACMLA010000233.1 GCA_014379815.1 Bryobacteraceae bacterium
CTGAGCTTTCGTCGCCAGTTTCCGGCTCGGATCCTGCATCCCTCACGGCTCGGGAACAAGTGGTCGAACGGCTTACGTGCGATTGCCGTGATCGGTAACGAAACAGATCGCAACGTGTTGCAGCCAGCCCTCGATGCGGGTGCGACCGTCCTGGCTTCTGCTACCAACCAGAAGCTGACACAAGGCCTTACGACCACCGGCATTCACGACAATGGATATAAGCTGTTTGCGGCGGGAAAGGGCTCAATTGCGATTAGCCCCACAGAGTGGAATGATCCGTATGGGGTGATTCAGGACGCCCAGAGAATTCTCAGCCGAGGCAACGACGTTGTCCGCTTGTGGAATTCAGGTTCCTCTATCGCGCATCCCACGCAAAACAATTCCGGAGCGAGCGTCCAGGTTCTCAACTACAGTGGCAGACCGGCCGGACATCCAATGAGCGTCTGGTTAGCCCGGCGTTTCCCGGAAGCTCAGGTTTCCGATTTATTCGGTAGAACAGAAACACTGACGACGGACCGTAGAAACGAGGGTACCGAAGTGAACGTCCCGGTTTTTACCACATACGCAGCGATAGATTTCAAGGAGAGAGCATGACCCGCAGAGAGTGGATGGCCCAGACAGCCGCGGTGGCCGCAATTTCCGCAACACCTGCCCTGGCCGCGGCGCCCTCAGCTCCAGTCGCGGTCGCGAGATGTCGCTCCTACGGACCAGAGATGGTCACCACTTTGAACAAAATGTTCGACCAGATTGGTGGCCTGGAACGGATTGTGAAAGGCAAGACGGTCGCCATGAAGGTCAACCTGACAGGATCGGCCAACTACCGCCTGGGCTACACACCCGCGGAACTGGCACACTGGACGCATCCCAGGGTAATTGGCGCAACAATTCACGCCATGCACCGCGCGGGGGCAAAACGTGTTCGTGTGCTCGAGAGTGCCTGGAGTACAGCGGAACCCATCGAAGAAGGAATGCTGGAAGCTGGTTGGGATCTCTCTGAAATCACCAGCGCCGGCGGTCGGGTGGAAATGGAGAACACTAACTGGCTTGGCAGCGATAAGCGCTATCACCGGTTTCGTCCTGCCAATGGTGGGCACCTGTTCCGCGAATACTGGCTGAATCACTCCTATAGCGATTGCGACGTTTTTGTATCGGTCGCCAAGCTGAAGGAGCATGTCACTACAGGCGTGACGATGTCGATGAAAAATCTCTTCGGTATTACCCCCTGCACCATCTACGGGGACGGTGCGACTACCGACGAACCGTTGATCCTGCCCAAGGGTGGGCGCGGTACCGTATTTCACGCCGGGAAACGGCAACCGGCAAAGATATCCCCTGTGGAAAACGATCCCCAATCCTCACGTGAAGCAGGCTACCGGGTCCCGCGGGCAGTCGCGGATCTGGTTTCCGCCCGACCGGTGCATCTGGCAGTAATTGATGGCATCGCCACGATGGCAGGCGGTGAGGGTCCGTGGTGTGGTCCGCAAATCGCGCAGACCAATCCGGGAGTCCTGATCGTGGGAACGAACCCGGTGTGCACGGATGCAGTTGGCGCCGCAGTAATGGGTTTTGATCCCATGGCAGACCGGGGAACCGCGCCTTTCGAGACCTCCGACAACATGATGCGTCTGGCCGAAGAGCACGGAGTCGGCACGCGCGATCTGCGTCGCATCGAGGTTCTTGGCACGCCCATAGCGAAGGCACGCTTCTCCATGCGCAGTTTCCGCGCGCCTGTAGCCCGCGCCTAGTCTTTCGCCGCCCGCGATTCGTAAACTCTGCGCCCAGAGGGACTCAGATAGTACCGCCCGTTTCGTGGTCCTGTAAATACCTGGACGCCTCGTTTGCGGCTGACAGACTTCGGCACATCAGGAATGTCCAGAAGGCGCCTCTTCTCCTCATCCCAGTATTCGATCTGTCGCTCCAGTTCAGCTATTTTTGCGTTAATTCTGGTGAGTCTTCCCGCACGACTCAACTCGGGTTCTGCTGGTTTTTCGGCGTACAACGTGACTGCTGTCAGCAGGACCAACAGTACGAGCTTCACTCGTTCATGGTGCTGGTCGCAACCAGAACTTCTCAGACATTTAGCTGGCAAGAACGGGCACGGTCTGAGGTACGATTTCGGGTATCAATTCCTCTGTCGGGTCGATGGTGGTGTACAGGATCGCACTGACCGCCAGCATCGCTCCAAAAAGCATAAGCGGTATATCGTACCGGCCACCGAAGTAATCCACCATAATTCCAAACGCAACCGAAGATAAAAAGGATCCAATTTGCCCGGCCATATTCATCGTGCCCGTAACGGCACCCGCGTGTCGCCGGCCGATATCGAGACACAAAGACCAGGAGACCGGGAGCATGCAGTCCATGCTGAAGTAGCCGAAGGTCAGCAAGGCAACCGCTACGTATCTGTCAGCAGTCACTCCGGTTCCGAAGATGCATACCGCGGACATCGCCAGACCCGCGGCACCTACTGTTTTCCTGCCGATTGCCAGTCCAAAGCGCCGAACCAGAAAGTCGCTTAGTACTCCACCCGTAAAGTTGCCGAGCGCACCGGCGACAAAAGGCAGCATGGAAAAGAGCTTTAACTCATCGCCACTAAAGCCCCGACCTTTGGCAAGATAGGTGTGTAACCAGGACAAATAGAAATAACTTCCCCAGCAATATGTGTGATACATCAGCATAATTCGCCACAGATTAGCGCTCCGCAGCGCGATGCCCCACGGCAGGCCTTCGTGAGCGCGGCCTGTTGTCGGCCCGATCTCCGCCAGCTCTTCTGAGGTAACACCCGGCTTTTCAGGGGGAAGGTCGCGATACCACCAGTACCAGACAGCACACCAGATTACGCCAATGGAGCCGAATATGAAGAAACAAGTGCGCCATCCGAAGGCAGCCAGAATCGGGTAGACCAGAAGGGGCGTGAGGGCTCCACCGATCCTGCTGGCCATCCAGACTGTGCCATGAGCGCGTCCGCGTTCCGCTAGTGGGAACCATCGCGAGATGCTGGACGAGCTATTGGGGTAAGCGCCGGCCTCGCCTGCGCCAAAGAGAAAGCGGACTATCAGCAGAATCGAATAGCTCGAAACGAACCCAGTAATCGTGGTAAACGCCGACCACCACAAAACGATTCGCGTCAAAACAACGCGTGGACCATAGCGATCGCCCATCGCACCGCTCGGGATCTCAAATGCAGCATAGGAAAGCGCGAAGATTCCAACCACCCAGCCCCACTGGGATTGGGATAGTCCCAGATCGCGCTGCATCTCCGGACCGGCTGCTGCGATGCACACCCGGTCCAGGTAAGTAATAATCGACAACAGAAACAGCAGTGACAGGACACGGTGGCGGTAGCGCATTTTGAGTGAAGCATGGATTATTTCACATCTTGCTCAGCCAGAAGGTCGCTGGCCAGGAGGTCCCTGGATTGCCTGATCGCAGCTTTCGCGTTCTCAACCGCCTCTTCCACTTCCCTGCGATATTCGTCAAGTATCTGCTGAGTCGGCGCTTCAAAACGCATCACCAGCACCGGCTGTGTGTTAGACGCGCGCACCAGACCCCATCCCTGCGGGAACAGGACCCGGGCACCGTCTATATCCACAATGCTGCGCGTCGTCCGGAAATGTTCTGCAACCTTTCGGACAACCTCAAACTTGATTTCGTCCAGGGTGTCCACGCGGATCTCGGGAGTGCTGACAAGTTCTGGGAGACCTTCGGTTTGCGCGGACAGAGGTTTGCCAGAAGCGGCGATGATTTCTATCAGTCTGCAGGCAGCATAGAGCGCATCGTCAAAGCCGTAGTAACGATCTTTGAAGAACATGTGACCACTCATCTCGCCTGCCAGCTCCGCTTCTTCCTGCTTCATCCTGGCTTTGATCAGCGAGTGACCGGTCTTGTACATGATGGCTCGCGCACCCAGCTGGTTCAGCTGGTCGTACATCACCTGCGAGCACTTCACCTCGCCAATGAATGTTGCCCCAGGTTTGCGAAGCAGAATCTCACGCGCGTAAATCAGCAGCAGGAAGTCGCCCCAGACAACCTTGCCGTTCTCATCTACGGCACCAATGCGGTCCGCATCTCCGTCGAATGCAATTCCGAGTTCAGCTCCTGTTTCGGCGACCTTCTGCTTTAGTTGCAGCAGGTTTTCTTCCACCGTCGGATCGGGATGGTGATTCGGGAAATTCCCGTCCATCTCGAAAAAGAGCTCGGTCGCTTCCACATTCAGCCGTTCCAGAATCCGATGCATCGCAGGCCCGCCAGCACCGTTGCCAGCATCGAGGACCACCTTGACTTTGCGGGGTAATGACTGGAACTGGGAACTGATTTCCTCGACATAAGGAGTGTCGATGTCAAAGGTCCGCAAACTTCCTTCACCGGTCTGCAGGTCTGCATTTGCCAGCATATCCCGCAATTCCGTGATTTGCTCCCCGTAAATCGTGCCACCACCCGCGACGATCTTGAAGCCGTTGTACTCAGCCGGATTGTGGCTACCTGTGATCATCACTCCACCATCCGCACCGAGGTGCTGCACAGAGAAGTAAAGCAAAGGTGTGGGAACCTGCCCAACGTCGGTCACCTCGCAACCTGAGGCGATCAACCCGGCTACTATCGCGTCGCGCAGACGTTCTCCGCTCAGTCGAACATCCCGTCCTACGTTGACCTTCCGGCCATACCTGCGCTGCATCCACGTACCGATGGCCTGACCCAGAAGCTGAATGCCTGAGCTTAAGAGTTCGGTCTCAGCAATGCCACGAATATCATATTCGCGAAAAATCGAGGGTTTTAACATTCTCTTGTTCTCTTTTCTAAGGGTAATTGGATCCCTGATCCGGGTTAATTCGCCCGGCTTACATTCACGTGGTGTTCACATTCTCCTGAGATCATCGGTTCAGGGCAGTGCGACTTCGACCTACACTTTTACCCCTGTTGTTGACCTCCCTTCTCGGCATCCTGTTGTCGATCGCAGGCGCAGTACTGACGCGCAATCAGCAATGGCGAATTTTCAATCGGGATACACAAGCGGCTGCCGAAAATCGCTTTGCTGCCGTGACCAGGGAAGCTGAGGCAACACTCGCAACCCTGACAACAGTAGCCAGCTTACTCGACACGCGAGACAAATTGACCCCGGCGAGCTTTCGTCATGTGGCGAACGCCGTTCAGAGAGAAAATGTTGGCCACTTAATTTCTTTTTTGCCTCGCGTACGACACGCCGAGCGCAAGGCCTTTGAATCACTCCTCGTGACATCGGGCGCTCCACGATCGTTTATCGCTGTTCGTGACCTTAAAGGCTCCTTCAAACCGGCGCCAGATACAGCCTTCTATTATCCGGTGCTCTACGCGGCGCCCGGAGACGCGGCGCGCTCGGGGATTGGCTTCGACGCGGCATCCAGGCCCGAAACGCTCGCGGCGATCGGTCGCGCGACCGCGACGAGACAGGTTGCTTCCTCTGGGACCATTCGTTATGTTCACGACTCCGCCGCGCGCATGACATTCCTCGCCCCAATCTGGTGGTCTGAAGGGCACGGAGCACCTGACGGTTTTCTGGTAGTTGGTGTGCAGCCCGCTGTTCTGGTGAATCATGCGCTGGCCTATCTTCAGCCAGCCGGGATTCAGATCAGCTTGTGGGATGAAACCGATCCAGCAAATCCGACTCTTCTCCA
>JACMLA010000024.1 GCA_014379815.1 Bryobacteraceae bacterium
ATCAGACTATTGCGGTTGTTCCCGACTCCGGCAGCGGTCAACTGGAGGGCATCGCAGGCAAGATGACGATTATCATCGCCGATGGAAAACACTCCTACGAATTCGAGTACACGCTCCCTCAATAATCTGCACCTTAGCCAGCGCCGGCACTTCTATCTCCGCATGGCGGAAAAATCGAACTTGCCGAGGTAAATTGGCCTCGACAACGGTGGTTCGCTACTTGTTATGACCACTGGATACGGAGCAGAAGACGCAGTTGGAAACCCCCACACGTCGCCGGTGCGGAGGTCAATCACGACTTTTCCCTGCACTTGCCCGCGGCCGTCCGGCGTTCGCAGGATGGTAGTACCGGGCTCAATAAACAGTTGCCGATCGGTTTGCGCCTGCACGGACGGAGGATAAACAGCGGGCCGAAATGCGGACAACCCTGCGAGGATGACGATCGACAAAACAGCGACTACGTTAAAGAGCTCCCGACCACTCAGTTTTGACATTGTTCTCCTTAGCTTTCCTTTTAGGACCTGAATATGTTTTGTTACTTGAAGCGAAGATCTGCATTACGACTTACGGTGCTCTGTAGACCGTCTTAGGTCCGCCCAGCATAGCGCCGATTCCAGCCCCGGCGCCAGCCCCAAGAACCGCTGCCCCACCGATCAGATAGTCGTAGCGGATGTCGATATCACCGGCGTTGGCTGTGATCAGCGTTGCGATCGCTGCAGCTCCGGCACCTATAGCAAGGCCCAGGATTAATCTCTTGCGACGGGATCGCGATGCGATGGTCACGCGCTTAACTTCCGCGCGGGGGATGAGACGAGATCCAGTGTCTGTATTGATCCTGATTGCATCGTTACTCGCCGCAATCAAAGTACCCACCGAACGCTTCAATCCGCTGTGAATCACCTCCACTTTCGTGGCCGCGCTTAAACGCGTCACCTCGCTCCAGTTGCGGTCATCATTCGTGCCTTGCTCAGCCTGCACAGCTGATGAAAAGGCCAAAACAAGCAGAAAAAGCCATGGTTTCTTCATTTCAGTCCTTTTTTACGAAAGTGATGTTGCTAAAGCAAAATTGCTGGTGCTGATCAACGCAAATTCAGGTGTCTTCCGGACCTGCTCGGCTTGCCACATATGCCGCCGGTCGTGTGCGGCAATCAGCAGCAGCGTACCGCCGAGGCTCCGAATGACTGGATGGATCGCACCGGGAAGCTCGATTCCTGAACCGTCAAGGCCGTATGCTCGGCGAACCGCCCCTGCATAGCTATCCCGCAAGGTGTAGAACTGTTCCGAGAGGCGGCCTGTATCTATCGCCGCAGGCTCAAGGATCGGCGGAGCGGAAACAGGTCTCATGACTGGCGGCTCCACGAGGGTGAGCACCCTTTGCTCTTCCGGCGTACACAGGAGTCCACTCCGATACCTTTTGCCTTGCCCCCAGCCCCTCCCGATTGCTTCCTCCAGTTTTGGCAAGTAGAGATTGATGGCAATGTTCAGGTGATCGATGCAATGGGCTATCGACCATCCACCGGAGAGAGGCTGAAATTGCAATTGCTCATCTGAGAGCGACAGCACACGCGCCACAAACCAGTGCCTGCTGGCCTCCATCTGAGCAAGGCAGCTTTCGAAGTCAGTCATGCCGGTGTCTTCAAGTTGTTCCGTTGCAGTTTTCATCGGTTAGTCCTTTGAGCTATAGTGGTTGCCGCTTCCTCTGACACGTACAGAATATGGTGGATTGCCCCGACATGTCGTGACGCGGAGGGTCGAGTTTGGTGATGGTTTGGTGATGGCGCAGGAATTTCACTTCGAATCATTTCGGCTGGACCGGGTCAACCAATGCCTGTGGCGCCACACTACGCTGGTCCCGTTGTCACCCAAGGCGTTTTGGGTTCTGCTCCACCTGACGCAACACGCTGGCAACCTGGTCACAAAGCAGGAGCTGCTGGACGCCGTATGGCCCGACATTCATGTGACCGAGGGTGTCCTGAAACGTGCTGTGCTTGAAATCCGAAAAGCTCTGGGTGACCCGGTGGACCAACCGCGTTTTATTCAGACACTCAACCGGCGCGGATACCGCTTTCTACCGACAGCAGAAGTGGCCAGCCCGGTCGGGCCTGTTCCCGAAAGCAGCATTGTGGGCCGCTCAAACGAATTTCTTCAGCTGGACACCTGGTTTAACGCTGCGTTGCAGGCTTCAAGACAAATTGTCTTCATTACCGGTGAAGCCGGACTCGGCAAGACCATGCTGGTGAACAGCTGGCTGGATACCATTCGCGAGGCTTCGCGCAGCGGAAGATCGCGAGACGTAGCGGTAGCATCCGGACGTTGTCTGCAACAGTTTGGAAGCGGGGAGCCTTACCTTCCGGTGTTCGAAGTACTGGACCAGCTCAGTCGTTCTCCGGGACTGAAGCTAATCGATGTCCTGCGCTCCCGAGCCCCTACGTGGCTTCTGCACATGCCTGCGCTGATCACCCCCGAAGATCGTGGCAGGCTTCGGGAGGAGGTCTTCGGTTCAACCAGAGAGCGCATGCTGCGGGAGATCACAGACGCTCTCGATGCTCTGTCGATCGAAACTCCTCTTGTGATCGCGCTCGAGGATCTTCACTGGAGTGACCCGTCCACGATCGACCTGCTGACGTCCATCGCAAACCGGACTTCTCCGGCGTGCCTGATGATCATTGCCACCTACCGGCCCGCGGACGCTGCGCGCAGCTCCTTTTCATTGACGGGAGTTCAGCATGAGCTCGAAATCCGCAAGCAGTGCAGAGTGCTGTCTCTCACTCCCTTATCTGAACCGGATATTGGTGAGTATCTGAGCAAACGATTTTCCGGCTCTCAGGCCCGAGTGCCCCTGACGACGCCACTTCACCAGCGGACCGACGGCAACCCGTTGTACTTGTCATGTCTCGTCGACGACCTCGAACGATCGGGAAGAATTTATGCGGATCCTGCGACCATCCGCGAAACTGTTCCGGATACGCTGCAACAGATGTTTGAGCGGCAAGCGACTCAGCTTACGACGGCCGAGCAGGAGATGCTGGAGGCCTGCGCTGTGGCAGGCGAGACGTTTTCAACTGCCACGATTGCAGCGGTGCTCGGATGGGATCGCGATCAGGCAGAAGCGTTCTGCGAAGCACTGGTGAGGCGACACGTAATCCTTAAGCGTGGAGATGTCGTTCGCTCTGACGACGGCGGCGTGTCTACTGGCTACGCATTCCTTCATGCGCTGTGCCGGGATGCGCTTCACCGCACGATTCCGCCTCTCCGCCGTTCGCGATTGCACGGTTCGGTTGCCCTGGCTGAGGAGCAACTCTTCGCGTCGGACCCAACCAGGATTGCGGCAGTGCTGGCGGGACATTTTGAGTTAGCCGGCGACTGTTCAAGAGCTATCTACTACTTGCGACAATCCGCAGACAGGGCGGTGGCGCGCTACTCACTTCAGGAAGCGGCAAGCCATCTGGAACGCGCCTTCCTTCTGCTTGAAAAGCTATCTGCCTCCGAACAAACTATGCTCCGGATGGACTTGCTGGAACAGCGCGCTCTGATGCGCGTGTCGGCTTCGGACATGAATGCAGCCGCCGGAGATTTCGGCGCGGTCGCGAAGGAGGCGGCTCGTGCAGGTGACTCAATTCGCCACGTTCGTGCATTACTCGACAGTGTCCACCCGTTGATGTTTGTCGATTCGCAGCGGGCGATTGCTGCGATACACGAGGCGCTTGCCTCGCAGGCTGATGCACCGAATCGTACACTCGGAGCGGTCATTGATGTGTACCGCGCTTTCTTTCCCATGTATCTCTCTGGCTGGAACAAAGGTCTTTCCAATCTCATGCAGGCGGCGCTGCCACAAGTCGGAGATCTGACAGACCCGCGTTTTCGGAGTCGGGTCGCGTGGATGGAGAGCGCCGTTCATACGTTCGTTGCCGAGTATCCCGCGGCCTGCAGGAAAGCCGAAGAATCAAGGCAGTATGCAAAGCAGACGGGGGTGTTCTACGACTACTTCGTAGCTACGCTCTATTTGAGCTGGGCGCATCTGCACAGCGGGGATCTCGGTCAGGCGATGCAGGTCGCCAAAGATGGCAGCCATTTGGCGGCCAGAAACAGCAGCTTCTTCCCGCTCCGATGGTTTGAGGTTCGTCAGGCCTGGGCGCGAATGGAAGCGTTTGACTTTGACAACTCGCTTGCCACCATGGAGCGCATCGCTGCCGAACCTCTGATGACTCAGTTTCGGCATACTTTGCCTATGTTTCTCTGGCTCGGGTTGGCCCGGCTTGGAAGTGGTAACTACGATGCCGCCTGGGAAGCTTTCGAGAAGTTGCGCGTGGAGGGGGAGCAGGGCGGTGTTGGGTTTCAATACACCTTTCCACTGCTGAACGCGCAAGCCGAGTGCGCGCAAAGGCTGGGCGATCTGCCAGGAGCAATCGTCTTTGCACGGGAGCTTATTGGAACCGCCGGCAGCCATGGCGAATGCACCTACGTCGCGCGAGGGTGGCAGCGCCTCTCCGAGATAGCGTTGCACGAGGGAGACAATGTGCATGCAGCCGCATGTATTGCTCAGGCTCTGACCGCTTTAGGTGACTGCGAAGCCTTGTCCGTCGAATGGCAGGTTCATGCCACTGCTTCACGCGTCTTCCGGAATCTCGGTTGCTATGACAAAGGGGAGAGAAGCCGGCAAGCCAGCCTGCGCGCGGCGCAGAAGATTGTAAACACGCTTAGCCAGGAGCCCGATATGCAGAGATCATTGATGGCGCGTGTAAACGACGATTTGGGTACCGAGGTAACTCCGCCAAGAACCTATGCGGCAACTTAGCCTTAGGGTCATCTGTTACTCAAGTCGCGATGCGGTGGTGTCGAATCAGTTGACTTTCGGTGTCTATTTCTCTGGAGTCAACAACTGGTAGCTAACAAACGCCAGACGCCGGCTGTCGGGAGACCACGAAGGTACGTTGATCGTGCCCTGTCCACCGAACAGCTTTGCCAGAATGCGTATTTTTTTGTCGGCCAGTGACATTACCCGGAGCATGACATCTTTGTTCTCCGGGTGCCCGGACACGTCTTTCTCATATGTGAGGTACACCATGAGGCGTCCGTCCGGAGAGATATGAGGGAACCAGTTATTGTAATCGTCTGAAGTTACCTGTTCCTGCTCCGTTCCATCCGGTCGCATGCGCCAGATCTGCATCCTTCCCGTGCGCTCAGAATTGAAATAGATATACTTCCCGTCAGGC
>JACMLA010000234.1 GCA_014379815.1 Bryobacteraceae bacterium
CAGCTGTCGTGGAGCAGGAAGGCGATCTGATCCTGTTCCGGATTGAGGGCTCTCACTTCATCTGGCGCATGGTCCGCCGGCTTGCCGGAGTTCTGGTGAAGCTAGGCCACGGCGAGATCACAGTTACAGACTTCGAAGAGTTGCTCGCCGGCCGCTGTCAATCGAGGCTGGATGTGGCTGCCTGGACGGCGCCATCATCAGGGCTCTTTCTGGATGGTGTCAAGTACCGCGATACGAAGCAGTGACGCTCCCTCAAATCGCTTCCGAAATTGCTAATGCTCTGGTGAGTGGACCGTTTAGCAGACATGGCCACATCCCTGAGTTGCTCTTGCGGATTCCTCGAGACGCCGGAACTTGATTCGTGTCTTTGATCGATGCTCTGCTCCTTGGCGCGATCCTTGGCGTTTGCGGAGGATGGATCTTAGGACGCCCATCAGCCCGGCGGTTTCTGATTCTTACACCGTTCGCGCTGTTCGCTCTTGTGGCAGTCCAACTCGCTATTGAAGGTTTTTATTGGCAGTTCCTGCCTGCTTATGTTCTTGTCCTCGCAACTACTCTGCTCGCTGTCCGTCACAGAACGGCGTCTGCCAATGCCAGCCGTGTCGCCCGCACGTTTGGTCGTATAAGTCTCGTCACGATTATGTTGGCTGCTGTTGCGGCCTGGATATTTCTTCCAGCGCCGCAATTGACTAAGCCAGGCGGGCGCTACTCTGTCGGGACCGAGATCTACCGGTGGATCGATGCGAGCCGTTCCGAAGAGGCGACCGCAAGCCCGGTCGACAAGCGGAACGTCATCGTGCAGGCGTGGTATCCGGTTTCCCCTAACGCGCGTGGGGCGCATTCGATCTACATGGATGGGTTGAGTAAGTTGCCTTCTTACGTATCGCTAATTCCGGGTTTCGTTCTGCGGCGGTATGACAGGATCGATACCGGCGGCGTACTCGGCGCAGCAATCTCCACGGATCGAAGTAAATGGCCGGTGGTGGTGTTTTCTCCCGGATACGGGGCGCCACGGGCCTTCTACACCAGTCTCGTAACGGGGCTCGCCAGCAAGGGCTTTGTGGTTCTTGCGATCGACCATCCCTACGAGGCCGCGGTGACCGAACTGGCCGACGGCCGTATCGCGACAACCGTGGAAAAGTTTTCAAACAGTGATCCGGATCGGAGGATGTTCATGACTGAGCACCTCGACCTGCGGGCCGCGGATGTCACTTTTGTGCTCGATCAATTAAGCCGGCCAGGAGTGCTTGGTCGTTCGCTTTACGATCATCTCGAACTGGAGCGCATCGCGGCGATTGGTCATTCGTTTGGCGGCGCGACGGCGGCTGTGGCTATGGATCGCGATACGAGAATCAAGGCAGCGGCTAACATTGATGGCTCGCTCTACGGCTCAATTTCCGCCAAGCGGCTGAGGCGGCCGTTCTTGCTCCTGGAGAGCGACCATGCAGAGACCGGGCACTCGGATTGGTATCTGTTGGGCAACCAGAGGCTGCTCGAAAACCTTGGAGCGAGGGGCTACCGCTACGAGATCCGCCGGGCGAATCACTTCAGTTTTACGGACGCGCCTCTCTTCCTGTCGCTGCCTGCGCGTTTTGGTCTAGAGCAGCTCATAGGCGGGGGCAGGGGCCCAACGCAGACTCACCAGGCGACGTCGGAAATACTGGCGGCGTTCCTACAGGAATCTCTGACGGGTGTGCCTGCCGCTGTCGACGCGGTCGCTGCTCGTTACGGGAATATTGTTGGCGGCTCCTTGAAGTAGGCCTCGACAACGGTCTGTGCCCGTGCGTTTTAGGGACGATCCGGCGGGATTGGCAAATCTGGGCACTGTGATATGTAGTCGATCTCTGGTGAGACCCACGTACGCCATTCCTTCCGGCTCATGTTGCGCGGGAGTTTCTCGCAGAGCTGATCAGGCCAGCTGCTGGGTGCTGGGAAAGTCAGCAGATTGTCCACGGAGCTGGCCCATATAACGCGCTTGCCGTCTGGGCTGAAGGCGATCTGTCGCGCTTCCATCGGTGATTTCAAAAAGGGTCGGAGTTGCTGTGGCAAGCCTATGGGCTGGCCTGTTCTTGCGTCTGAGAAGTGCGCGGTGTCGTGAGAAAACCAGACGAGCCGACTGCTGTCCGGGGAGAATGCGACAGCCCAGATAGAAAGGTCGGCATTGGGCAGCCTCGTACCCACCGGTTCTCCGTTTGTGGCGTTCCAGACGCGAACGGAGTTGTTGCGGCTGAACCAGCCACCGCCGCCTGAAGCGATGCTTGCACCATCCGGACTGTAGGTTACCTTTTGGAATGCGTCATATGTTTGAAGAACGGGACCGATGGGCTGCCCGGTCCTTGCCTCCCACTGCCGCAAAGTTTGATCGCTTGCACCGGACACGATCCTCCGCGAGTCCGCGCTAAAGTTCACGCTGGTCACGCGACCCTGATGACCTTTCAGGGGTTGGCCAAGAGGTTGACCGGAAGGCGTATTCCAAATCCTCACGGTTGAATCCTCGCTTCCGGAGACAAGGCGCGTTCCGCCACGACTAAAGGCAAGCGCACTTACTGCTTTCGTGTGACCAATTGCCGGCGCGGCGATCATCTGACGATTTTGGAGATTCCAGATTCGTACAGTACCGTCGGACTTGCCAGAGGCAATCAGAGGTCCGTCGTCACTTAGTGCCAATGTGTCCCCTGGCTTGAATCCCGGCGAAGGTTCTGGAAGACCAATGGCACGGCCGCTTAAGGTATCCCACAGTTGCAAAGTGGTAGAAGTCGGGAACGAGATAGCGCGACTCCCGCTAGGGCTGAAGATGACCGGGGAACGGTCTACCGCAACGGTGCTCTCGCGGTTTGGGACGCTCCAGATTCGCAGAGTCCTGTCTTCACTTCCGGTGATGAACTGAGTGCCATCCGGGCTAACGGCCACCGCGTTTACCGGACCAGTGTGGCCCTTCAGTGGAGCACCTATAGCCTCTCCAGTGTCGGCATTCCAAATTCGAATCGTTTGGTCTCGCCCCGCGGAGACAAGTGTTTTTCCGTCCTTAGTCACTGCGATCGAGTTGATGCTTGCGGTGTGCCCTTTCAGCGGCGGGCGGATCAAGTTCCGGGTACGTGCATCCTGGATGAGCAAAGCGCTATCCCGATTCCAGTGTTCGCCATCGTAAACTTCACCGCCACCTGCAGAGATGATGCGGTTACCGTCCGGGCTAAAGACTACGCTCAGGATTCGTTCGTTGTGCCCCTCGAGGGCCTGGCCAATGGGGTGGAGCGTCTTGAGATCCCAGAGCTGCACCGTCTTGTCTCCTCCGGATGCGAGTTGCCGGCCGTCCGGACTAAACGCTACGCTGCGCGCGGTTGAGCCTGGGGAGAGACGTCCGCGGGGTGCCCCGGATTGCCCATCAGAGAGAAGAACGGGACTGTAGATGCTGCACGAAGCGATCAGCGAACCATCGGGGCTAAACGCGACTGCGGTGACTTGTGAGTCGTGCTCCTGGAAAGGAATGCCCATCGGTTTTCCGGATCGGGTATTCCACAGCCGAACAGTTTTGTCATTGCCTCCGGCTGCGATTCGCTCGCCATCCGGACTGAACGCAACGCTGGTCGCGCGGTAACCTTCCGAAGGAGTTGACAGGGCTGGGCCAATCGGTTTGCCAGTCCGGGCTTCCCGCAGTTGTAGAACTCCGCCTTCAGCCGAGACAAATCGCTGACCGTCAGGACTGAAGGCAAGGCCGTGGACAGCGTCAGTGGCGTACACCAGTCTCCGCAACTCCCGGGTACCGTCGACCAGCCTGTGGACAGCATCGTCCACTTCAGCATCTACGTGTCCGGCGCGTGAGATCCGATGCGCTGCGATTGCCTGGAGCATTGTCTGTTCTTGCCCGCTAGGCAGGGACCCGGAGAACCTGGCGAGGCTTTCGGCAGAGAGACGAAGCGAGACGACACGGCGCAGTTCACTCCTTGCCCGGTCTGCGCTCTGGACCGCTATCGTGGCCGAGATTGCCAACCCGATTACCAGAGCCGTGAGGATCGTGATGATCGATCTGACAACCCAGCGCCATTTGCGATTCGCGGTGGCGTGGGCCGGAGCTGTCGCCAGACGCTCCACCAGTGAGTCGCTTGCCATGCCGGCATCCACCCTATCTGCGGATTCGTCGAGCCAGATTGTGTCAGCGAACTTCAGCCAGTCCTGTGTCGATTCGCTGAAGGCTGAATCCTGGAGCGCGCCTCCCACACTGATTGGAATTACGGGACTAGCGGGATTGCTTTGGCGGTACTCCTCGACCTCGGTACGGACCCAGCGTGGTTCATAAAGAGTGCCGCGGTTCAGAATGACGACCAGAGCTTTTGAGCGACGCAGGGCAGTTCGCAAAGTGCCGTCCAACTGGCCGCCTGGTGGCGCTTCATCCTCACTGAAGAAGACGGCAAGGTCCCGCTCCCGCAAGCGTCGGGCGAGATCCGAGGCGTAGCTCTGAGTGCCTCGCGGGGCGGGCCCAAGTGCGAACGAGATGAAGATGTCGTACCCGAAGAGCCGGGCTGCATTACTGCGCCGGGTAGTGGGCGGATTCCTGCGCTGGCCTGTGGCTGGTGGTTCTGGCTTCAAGTTGCCACTCGGTGGCGGCACGCGTTCATGGTATCGCCCTGCTGGTAGCGGCTTCACATTCTACTTGACTCTTTTGATACTTCGATTATTATCAAAGTATGGAAGCTCGGGTATGACAATGCGTGGGGCCAGCGCAAGGAAGAAAGAATCTGAGGCTGACATCATTCGCTATGCGGATATGTTTGCAGCGATGGGTACTGAGGCGCGTTTGCGAATTGTTCGTCTTCTTTTGGCGGCGCACCCGGACGGAATGGTTGTTGGCGAGATCGGATCAGAACTTGGCGTTCTGCCTTCGACGCTTTCGCACCACCTGGAAAAGCTCAAGAACGAGGATCTCGTACGTGTTCGTCGCGAGGGTACGTTCCTCTGGTATTCGGCAAACACAGACACACTTCAGGACCTCCTGGGTTTCCTGTATGCGGAGTGCTGCACCCGCAACAAAGCTGTCAGACCTGAAGCAGTCGTCCCTTTTTGCAAGTGAAGGCTTCGGACAAGGAGAATCATGCACAACACATCGTGTTTAGCGCTATTCGCGTTGTTATCGGCGGTAGCATTTGCCCAACCACCGCAAACTGTAGCGGGATCCAAGGTGTTGGTTTTGTGCACTGGCAACAGCGCCCGTTCCCAGATGACGGAGGGTTTTCTTCGCTCATTTGACCCGCAACTGCAAGTCTTTTCGGCGGGTACGAAGCCCGCAGTGCGCGTAAATCCATACGCGATTCAAGTGATGAAAGAGGTAGGAATCGATATCTCTGGTGGAACTCCCAAGAGCGTCACCCAGTTTGTCGGAGAGTCATTCGATTTTGTGGTCACCGTCTGTGACGATGCCGACAAGACGTGCCCCAACTTTCGTGGCAAGGTAGGACGCCGGGTTCACATCGGCTTTCCGGATCCGGCAAAGGCCGAGGGCACCGACGAGGAAAAGCTCGCTATCTTTCGGCGTGTGCGGGATGACATACGTGCCCGCTTCCGGACTTTTTACGAGCGGGAAATTCAGAGCCGACGAGCAAGAGTATAGAGAAGGAGAAAACAACCATGGAACTGAAAGAAGTTGTAAAAGAGAGATACGGTCAGGCAGCGCTTCGAGCCGCAACCATAGGGAATTCCTGTTGCGGGGCAAGTGCCGCTTTGGATGCCTCGTGCTGTGACCCGATTACTTCCAATCTCTACGGAGAAGCTGAGGCGGGCGAACTGCCTGACCTCGCCCTGAAGGCCTCGCTGGGCTGCGGGAATCCAACGGCGCTGGCGGAGCTGAAAGCAGGCGAGATTGTGCTGGATCTGGGAAGCGGCGGCGGGATCGATGTACTGCTCTCGGCGCGCCGTGTGGGTCCGACGGGGAAGGCATACGGTCTGGACATGACCGACGAGATGCTCGCGGTTGCGGAAGAAAACAAGGCAAAGTCCGGACTAACAAATGTTGAGTTTCTGAAGGGCGAAATTGAGGACATCCCGCTACCGGACAATTCCGTAGATGTGATCATTTCCAACTGCGTGATCAACCTCTCGGGAGATAAAGACAAGGTCTTGCGTGAGGCTTTCCGAGTTCTGAAACCTGGTGGCCGCTTTGCGATTTCCGATGTCGTCGTGCGAGGCGAAGTTCCTGTTGCGGTCAGGCGATCGATGGAACTGTGGGTTGGCTGCATTGCAGGTGCATTGAACGATCACGAGTACATTAGCAAACTAGGGGCCGCTGGTTTCGGCGAAATTGATATCGAGCCCACTCGCATTTATGGTGTTGAAGATGCCCGGTCGTTTCTCTCAGGCCAGGGTTTGGATGTTGACGCACTCGCACCTCAGATTGAAGGCAGATTTCTAAGCGCTTTTGTGCGGGCGATCAAACCTGACGCGTGCTGTGCACCCGGCTGCTGCGACTAGATGAAGATCCGTGTGCTGGTTCTCTGCACGGCCAATTCGGCCCGCTCGCAAATGGCGGAAGGGCTCCTTCGGCACGACTACGGGGAACACATTGCAGTAGAAAGCGCAGGAACTCGTGCGACTGCGGTGCGGCCTGAAGCGATTGCGGTGATGCAGGAAGTTGGCGTCGATATCAGTGACCATCTCTCAAAATCGGTGGATACCTTTGCGGACACCAGATTTGACTATGTGCTCACGGTCTGCGATGGTGCCCGGGAGACTTGTCCTGTTTACCCTGGCCATGTCACCAGGATTCACAGGGACTTCCCCGACCCGGCATTGGTTGCAGGCACTAACGTGGAACGCCTGAATGCGTTTCGCAGCGTGCGGGATGAGATCCGCGTTTATCTGAAAGAATTCGCAGCTCTCATCGGAAAAGGGGGGCTTACTTCGACGCGGTCAGACTGAGCAGGTTTGCGAAGAGCCGGTACGCTCCTGGTACTCCGGCGGGTAGCTGGCGGTAGAAGGAGTACGCGGCGTAAGTCCAGTAGCCTTTCCCGTATCTGGTCTGAATCAGGCCGCCTTTCTGTGGAGCTTGCTCGCGGTCGTGGGATTCCAGCAGAGGCGTGTAGCGGGGATCCCACTCGGTCAAGAACTTGGAGCCCCGCTCTTCTACCCAGCCTTCAAAGTCTGCGGAGCTAATTGGATTCGGAGTTTGGAAGACGGGATTGCCCGGCTCCAGGATTGCGACTGTTGCAGCTTCTTCCGAGACTTCTTCCGCACTGGCTTTCACCCTGTAAGGCCACGGGCCATAAGGTGCCTCGTCGAACTCCTGCGTCTGGTACTGCACTATCAGGTGGCCTCCGTTTTGCACGTACTTGAGAAGCCGGTCGCGATGCGCTTTGAAGTCGGGACGAACGGCGGATGCACGCACTCCCACGATGATGGCAGTGTAAGGGGCCAGATCCGAAGTTGCGAGCATTTCTGGTGACAGCGATTCTGTCTTAATGTCGAGTTGCATCAGTGAAGCTGGAAGGTCGTCACCCGCTCCTGCGATGTAGCCGATCCTTAGGTTGGGGGCAACACGCACGTCTGCAATTTTCAGCGTCGTCTGCGCGGGTTCATAGATAGCATGAGATTCCAAACCCCTGTAGCCTGCGACACGGTAGCCCTCAGTAAAGTTATGCCCGTTGGCCTCGGCGATAGCCTGAATCGTTCCACTTGTTGCGTTTTTTGGAATCTTCAAGATAAACGAGATCGATTGCTTATCGCCTGCGCTGCCGAGTTGGAACGGCTGCTTCAACGGGGTTGCGGTCCAGCCGTGAGGCAGTTTGAGTGAGACTGTGCCCTCGGATCTAGTTGCGGCGGCTAATTCCACGTGCACAGGAAACTGCACTTTACCTTTGGGAATGAGTCCGACGCGTGGAGTGAGGGTGACGCTTACTGCCGGCCTCACTGTCAGGTTCTGTCGCTGAGGTCCGTAGAGCTTGTCGATGACCTGGACCTGCAGAGGCTGGGTTGCCCGGAAGATTCTGTCCTGAAACCGGTAGCGGTATTCGACCATGCAAAGTGGTGGTGAAAACGGCAAGTACGACTGGACAGCTGGTTCGTGCCGGGTGGGCGATGCATCGGGAGGAACGGCGATGTGAAACTTGCCGGGCGATTGTTCGGCGGCCTGCCAGGAGGGTGGCAGGAGCAGGCGCATTCCCACGGGGTCGCGTTTTCCCGGCCCGGCAAAATAGCTGGTTTTGACGATTGCAATCAACGTCTCCCCCGGCGCAACGGAGTGACGTTCACCCTCGATGACTGCTTCGATTCGGACACCTAGCAGGCGGTTGATGACGTCATCGGGAACGTCTTCCCGCCCCGCTAGCTGCATGGCGAGTTTCCATGGTTCTTTAGGGTTGTAATCCAACGTCTGTTTCTTCGGATCGAACCCATTGAGTATGTCGGTCTCGGGGCTCAGGGGTCCGAGGCGATTCGCAATTAGCTCGAGGGAACTGACAGGGCCGCCGCGCAGCAGAAAGCTGCTGCCAGCCATGGCCTGGGTACGGTGCTGGCGGTAGCCTTCGATGGCGAGCTCACGCAAGGTAGTCCCAATGAGTGGATCGTAGACGGCGGTGTCGATGCGCAGAGTTGCTGTCTCGTTTGGCCGGACACTGCGGTACAGCTTCTTCGCGCTCCATGCTGGGCCAGCGTCAGGATAGAGATTCTTGTCTGCTGCTGCGTCCCAGACTTCGCGGGCGATGACTCCGGCTGCCATGTGGTTACCGTGCCCGTCCCTTGCAGTTCCGTGGAAACGTCCAATGATGATGTCGGGTTTGAAGAGGCGGACAACCTGGACCGCATCGCGGAGAATGAGGTCTTTGGGCCAGTGCTCCAAGGTCTCGTCGAGGCGCTTGGAGAAACCGAAGTCGACGGCACGCGTGAAGTACTGCTCGACGCCGTAGTACTTGCCTGCGAGGAGAAGTTCCTCGGTACGCAGGGCTCCCAGCGCGGATCCCATTTCGGAGCCTGCGAGGTTAGCGCCGCCTTCGCCGCGGCTTAGTGTGAGGAGCGCTGTCCGGATGGCACGTCCCCTTGCGAGGTAGGTGAGAAGTGCCGCGTCTTCGTCATCAGGATGAGCGGTGATGTAGAGAATTCGCTGAGGTACACCGATGCGTCGCACGGCCAGATCGGTGGCTGCTGGTCCCTGGTCGAGAGGTGCCACTTGTCCCTGGGATCCTAATGCTGCACAGGCGAAAAGGATAGCGACGCGATGAGCTGACGGGGAACGCATTGGCGCGATTGTACCTTGCGCGGTTATCCTGACAATGAATACAGTGAGCGCTTCTGAGCAGCCGATTCTTGCCGGTTCGGTCGACATCGCCGTTCTTGACGACGATCTGGATTTCCGCACGTATATCGAAGATTTCTTGAAGGACGAGGGATCGTGGTCCGTGCGGACGTATGCGCATCCTGAAGACCTGTTCCATGAAGCCGAGCAGAGAGTTCCTGACATCGTGCTGCTGGATATGAAGATGGGCGAGTTCCGGGGCGAAACTGTTCTGGAGCAGTTGTTCTCGCGCTGGCCCAGCCTGTGCGTGATTATTGTGACCGGGTATCCGTCGCTGGAGGACATGCGGGCCACGTTTCGGATGAAGGTCTTCGACTATCTGGCCAAGCCCTTTTCGTTGAATCAGCTCCGCCAGACGCTTCGGAATGCGGTCGATGCATTCGGCCTGGGCCGTGCGGATCAGGACCGGTTGCGGGAGCGTCTGGGGCACCGCATCAAGCTGCTTCGGGTGGAACGGGACTGGTCGCTGAAAGAGCTTGCGGCCACGACGCGGCTTAGCGTTTCGCAGATCAGTTCCATCGAGCGCGGTACCAACTTGCCGAGCATGGAAAGTCTGCTGGCGATCTGTCGCGCGTTTGAAAAGAAGCCGTCTGAGCTGCTGGCTTCGATTGAATTCTGAGACGTATACTGGGCAGACCAAAATGATTCGCGTGCAGTCTTTGATGAAGTCGTTTCACGATCCGAAGCGTGGAACGGTTATGGCGGTGGATGGAATCTCTTTTGAGGCGAGGGCGGGAGAGATCTTTGGGCTTCTCGGCTCAAATGGTGCGGGGAAAACAACCACCATGCGGATGCTCGCGACGATCCTGAAGCCTACAGGCGGCAGCGCCGAGGTGGCCGGCTACGACATTGTAAAGTCGGCTCCGGATGTCAGGAGAAGCATCGGATTTTTGTCGGGTGACATGGGTTACTATCACCGGCTTTCGCCGCGCGAGGTCCTGAACATATTCGGCCAGTTGAACGGGTTAAGCGGCAGTGCGCTACGCGACAGAGTCGAGCTGTTGATCACTGAGTTTGAGATGACCGCTTACGCCGATGCCCGTGCAGATACATTCTCGACGGGAATGCGGCAGCGCGCGAACGTAGCACGTGTGCTGGTGCATGATCCACCGGTTCTGATCCTGGATGAGCCAACGTCAGGTCTGGATGTTCCGACCGCGCAGATCATAGAGCAGTTTATAGTGCGGGCGAAAACCCAGGGTAAATGCGTCGTACTATCCACGCACATCATGGAAGAGGCCGAGTATCTGTGCGACCGGATCGCAGTGGTGCACGGGGGCAAGCTGCAAGCGCTGGGAACGATGGATGAATTGCGTTTGCAAACCGGTAAGCAGAGGCTAAGGGAAGTGTTCCTTGCCTTGATTCATTCCTCCAGTGACACGGCGAAGGTGGTTGCGTGAAGCTAACTTCTGTATGGGTCTTGTTTCGTAAGGAACTCCTCGACTTACTTCGGGACAAGCGGACTTTGATCAGCCTTGTTGTTGCGCCGATGGTCATTGGACCGGCGATGATCTCGGTGATGAATCTATATACGAAGCGAAGCCAGGAGCAGGCCCGGGTGGAGCGCTACAAGGTCGGTATTCGCGAAGATGTGCCAATTCAGGGTTTGCGGGAAGCGCTGGGTTCGGCCGGACTGGAAGTGCTGAATGTAGCCGCGCCGCGCGATGCGGTGGAGAAGAAGCAGGTTACGTACGGCATCGAAGTGACAGGAAAAGCCGGACGGCCGCAGTTATTCTTCTACTCGGATAACTCAGAAACGTCGGTGAATATTGCGCGTGGCCGCGTAAACGATGCGATTGAAAAAGTGCGGCGGCAACAGATCCGGGAGAGTTTGGAACAGCGACAAATTTCGCCAACCGTGCTGGAGCCGTTTGACCTGGCTGCTGTGAATGTCGCGAAACCTCGCAAGATGACGGGCTCGATACTCGGCAGGTTGATTGGTTTTCTGCTGTTGATCTTCCTGTTCAACGGAGCGATGTATTCAGCGGTGGATGCGACGGCGGGCGAGAAAGAACGCAAGACTCTGGAAATTTTGCTGGCTTCAGCCGCGACCCGCACGGAGATCGTGACTGCGAAGGTGATGACGTCCATGCTGACCTCGCTCGGCACGACGCTTCTGAGCATGACCAGCTACGCAATTGCTTTGTCACAGTCTGGAGGAGGGCGATCGGGCAATCAGCTTTCGTTTCCGACCGATCCACTGACCCTTCTCATGCTGTTCCTTCTGACGCTGCCGGTCGCGCTTATGGCGGCTTCTATTGCAATTGCGGCGGCTACTCCCGCGAAGAGCACTCGCGAGGCCATGAGTTACCTGACTCCGGGAATTTTCATTGTGATGTTTCTGGGGCTGGTGACATTTTTCGCAGAAGGCGCGCCGAATCCGCTGCTCGCTCTGGTGCCATTCACAAATTTCTCGATGATGCTCCGCGACGTGTTGTCGGGAGAGTGGACCTGGTGGCACTATCTGCTGACGCTGGGAGCCAACCTTACCTACAGCGCGCTAGCGGTCGGGCTCGCTGTGAGGAGCTTTACTAACGAACGGGTGCTGTTCCGCTCGTGAACAGAGACGATGATCCGGAAGAGGAACGTGTTCCGTTTCAGGTTACTGAAGGCTGGCTGGCCTATTCGGGGATTGAGAGACTTCCGGTAACTGCTCTGCTGGAAAACTTTCGCAGTGCCTACAACA
>JACMLA010000235.1 GCA_014379815.1 Bryobacteraceae bacterium
CTGCCGCTGTCACCGCCTGCAATCAGGCCAAGAACTGCCCAGCCAGTCTGGGAAGCGGTACTCGGACCCGGCGCGAAGCAGTGCGTGGAATAGCTCTCACAGCTTTCGCCCCAGCCACCATCGGCGTTCTGGATCGACCGGATCCACTCCCCGGCTCGAAGGACCGCGGCTTCCCGGTCGCTGACTCCGGCGGCCTTCAAACCCCGAAGGGCGAGGAAGGTGCCGTACACATAGTTGACGCCCCAGCGGCCAAACCAGCTGCCATCCTGCTCCTGTGTAGCCAGCAGGTAATCCACGGCGCGGCGGATTGCCGGATCTTCAGGCGATACGCCAAAGCGGCACAATGCCTCGACCACGCGCCCGGTGATATCGGGGCAGGAAGGGTCGAGCATCGCATTGTGATCGGCGAAGGGCACGAAACTCAAAGGCGTCCAGTTGTTGTCGACGTCGAAAGCGGCCCAGCCTCCGTCCTTGCCCTGCATGTCGAGCAGCCATCGGACGGCCCGGCGGACGGTAGCATTCCAGGCCTGGTCGCTGGTGGCGCGGGTGTGGTCGAGACCCAGCAGAACCATCGCGGTGTCGTCGATATCGGGATAAAACTCGTTGGCAAACTCAAAATACCAGCCGGAAGGCTCGGTATTGGGTCGCTTGACGGACCAGTCGCCTTTGCGGCGAACTTCTTTGCTCAACAGCCAGTCACCGGTCCGACGCAGGGACCCGGGCGGCGCAAAACCGGCTTCTCCGACCGCAAAGGCCGCGATGGCGGTGTCCCAGACGGGCGAGAAACAAGGCTGAAAGATGATCTCGTCTTCGCGTTCGATCATCAGGTTTTCGAACTGCTTCTGGGCTTCGGCGCGGTCCGGGTGCTCCGGGGAGTAGCCGAGAAGATCCAGCGCCATGATGATGTACATCATGGAGGGATAGATTGCCCCAAGACCGTCGGAGTACTTGGTACGCTCCAGCATCCACTGCTCGGCCCGCAGGATGGCACGGCGACGCAAGCCCCGGGAGCCAAAATTTTCCCAGAACTTCGCCATTTGATCGAGGCTCAGGAAGACATTGCGCCAGGTCAGGAATTCGCGGTCTTTCAACCAGCTCCAGCGGGTTCCGCCGGGTGCAAACAGCTCTTTCAGATCGAACCCGGAAGGCACGGGACGCTTCGGATCCATCGCATGGATGATGGAAAGCGGGATTACGATCGCGCGTGTCCAGGAAGACATCTGGTAGATGAAATTGCCCGGAAGCAACATCATCTCGGGTGGTACCGAAGGACAAAACTCGCGCGGGAACAGGCCGAAAAAGCTCAGATTTAATTTGACGTAGCTGTTGGCGGCCTGAATTCCGCCCAGTTCGAGGATCGTGTTCTTTGCACGAACCATCCTGCTGTCGGTGACTGGAATTCCAGCCAGCTTCAATGCGAAATAAGCCTTGACGGTCGCGCTGACGTCAGGAGGTCCCTCGGGGTAAACGTAGAAACCGCCGTTTGGCAGCTGACGCCGGAAGATCGAGGTGACCGCTTTTTCCACCAGGTGCTGCGTGGGTGGATTCCAGACACCGTCGACAGGAGGATGGAGCCACAACTGCAGCAGGATGAAGTCTGCCTCCAGGGTTGTGTCGGCGGTAAGATCCGCCCACCAGTAGCCCTGGCTGTTTTGCAGGGAGAGCAGTGCATCGCTGGCGCGTCTGGCAGCTTCGGTTGCTATGGGGTGGAGCGCATCGGCGGCTGAAACCTGACGGGGGCTGCTCATACGGCGATAGTGTGCAGGCGCTGCGGAGTTGCCAGCTCCGGAGGCAGGGAAAAGCGCACGTCTTCGTCCTTCAGGATCACTTCTTCCAGTTCTGAGAATCCGTAGTTGTCCCGCAAAGCGGCGATCAGGTGCTCCACAAGATGCTCCGGGGCCGACGCACCGGCTGTGATAGCGACCGTGCGGACGTGGTCGCCCAGCCATGCCGGGTTGACTTCGCTGTAATCGTCAAGCAGGTACGAAGGAACGCCTACGCCTTCGCAGACCTCAACGAGCCTTTTCGAGTTCGAACTGTTTCTGGAGCCAATCACTAAAAGTAAGTCTGCCTGTGGGGCCACTGCTTTCACGCCCAGCTGCCGATTCTCTGTCGCATAACAGATATCCTGAGCGGGGGGTGACTTAATCCCGGGAAACTTTTTGCCCAGCGCAGCAATAATGTCGCGGGTTTCGTCGAGACTGAGCGTGGTCTGCGTAAGAAAACAGGTCTTGTCGGGATCGGCGACCTGCAGACGCTCGACGTCCGCCACTGTCTCCACGAGAACGGAGCTTTCCGGCGCCTCACCGAGTGTCCCGATAACTTCGTCGTGATCGCGATGGCCGATCAGGATGATGGTGTAACCCTGACGGGCAAACTTGACGGCTTCAAGGTGAACCTTGGTTACCAGAGGACAAGTCGCGTCGATCACGCTGAGGTTGCGCAGCTTTGCTTCCGACCGCACCGCGGGGGAAACGCCGTGAGCACTGAAGATGACCCGGCCACCGGAGGGAACCTCTTCCAGTTCCTC
>JACMLA010000236.1 GCA_014379815.1 Bryobacteraceae bacterium
CAAAATCAAAGATTTTCGCATTGTTCCGCACTCTACCAAAGGACTGTTACAGCGATATGTCTGCCCGGTACGACTGTTACAAGCGACACGCATAACCACCAACTTTGCTCCGGATTGCAGCTTTTGCGCAAAATACAACCTGCCTAAATCGTCGTTGACGTTCAACCAAAATATTTCTACCGCTGCGTTTGCTATCAGATAGCGGACTGACGGCCAGCACAACAGGCCAAAACAGTACGGGCTCAGCGTAAGCTTCAATCGACCGCGCGGAATACTGCACGGAAGCCCTGACAGGATCTGGTCCTTGTCAGGGCTTTTTTATTTACAGGAAGCCATCGACATGAGCGCTGAAGTGCCTATTCTGATTCCACCGTTTTTCTTTTTGTACTAACCTTTCGTAACGACAAAATCGCATGCAGGCGCAATGAAGCAGTGCGCGTTACTTGTCCTGCATGAACCGGTACGTCGCCACGGAATACCCTGTGTATTGGTATTTATGGAAAACCGAGAAATTGCGATCCTTCTCTCCGAAACCGGTGATCTGATGGAGATCGCAGCCGAGGACGGTTTCCGGATCCGCTCCTACCGCAATGCCGCGGGTGTGATCGAAGGATATCCTGAGCGACTGGAAGAAATCTGCGCGGACCCGGCCCGCAAACTTACTGATATCCCCGGAATCGGCAAAGGCATTGCCGCTGTTGTCGCCGAGATTCTGAAGCGAGGCTCATTCGACAAGCGCGACGAACTGCTGGAGAAATTTCCTCCGACGGCACTTGAGTTACTAAAAATTCAAGGCTTGGGTCCAAAAAGTATTGCCCTCCTGATCCAGCAATTTGGTATCGCAACCGTTGACGACCTGGAACGTCTTTGCCGCGAGCAGAAGCTCCGGACCCTCCCCAGGATGGGCGCGAAGCTGGAAGAAAAAGTCCTCCGCTCTATCGAGCAATACCGGTCGAGTACGGGACGATACCTCCTGCCGCACGCTCAGAGCATCGCCGAAGAGTTAACGCAGTACCTGCTGACCACTCCGGGCGTCGAGCGCGTCACTGTAGCCGGAAGTCTTCGCCGGGGACGCGAGACTGTGGGCGACCTCGATCTGCTCGTCTCGGGCCCAAATGCAGCGGAAGCCCTGCAGAAATTCACGACGTTTTCTAAAGTCCAGCAGGTGCTCGGCAATGGGCCCAATAAAGCAAGTGCCACGGTAGGGCTGGAACGCATACAGGTGGATGTCCGTGCGGTTCCTGTTGCCTCATACGGTGCGGCCATGCAGTACTTCACCGGCAGCAAAGATCACAACGTGCAACTGCGTCAGCGTGCCTTAAGACTCGGTCTGACCCTGAATGAGTACGGGCTCTTCCGACTCGAAGGTGGCGAACGGGTCGCAGGTGATGACGAAGCGGGGATCTACCAGGCTCTTGGGTTACCGTGGATTCCACCGGAACTGCGGGAAAACGGTGGCGAACTCGAAGCAGCCGAGGAGGGGACGCTACCTGAGTTGATCGGAGCGGGCCAGATTCGGGGCGACCTCCACATGCACACCCGCGAGACCGATGGCCGCGCCACACTGGAAGAGATGGCGGCTGCCTGCCGGGAACTCGGATACGAATACCTGGCAATTACCGATCATTCCAAAGCGCTTGCCATGGCAAATGGCCTGGATGAAGCACGGGCGATTGCCTTCGCGCGCCAGGTCCACGGCCTCAATTCCGAGCAAACCCTGGGCATTCGCGTCTACGCGGGCATCGAATGCGACATCCTCCGCGATGGCACAATGGATCTCGCCGCGGATGCGCTTGCAGAACTGGACTGGGTTATCGGCAGCATTCACAGCCATATGAATCTGGAAGCTTCGGAAATGACAGACCGGCTCCTTCGCTGTATCGAATCTCCCTGGCTTCGCGCGCTGGGACATCTCACCGGCCGCATGCTGCTACACCGCGATGGGTACCCGTTCGATTTCGACAAAGTCGCCGCTGCTGCCTCTGCGCGGGGAGTACTTCTTGAAATCAATGCGAGTCCGGAGCGCCTCGACATTTACGGCCCTCTGCTAAGAACGGCCAAGGCAAAGGGCTGTCGTTTTGTGATCAATACGGATGCACACCATCCCCGGCATCTTCGAAACATGCCGTATGGTTTGCTGACTGCCAGAAGGGGTTGGCTGACCGCACGCGATGTCGTGAACACGATGCCGCTGGGCGAATTCGATAGCTGGCTCAAAGGAAACCTGAATCGGAATGGGTGAGATGAAACTGATCGAGTCGAGGAAGTTGCTTCGCACTTCGATCTTCAGGGTGACGCGCGACAGGGCACTCGATCCTGAAGGATTTGAAATCAAAAGGGCGATCATCCAGCACGGTG
>JACMLA010000237.1 GCA_014379815.1 Bryobacteraceae bacterium
ACACGTATTTGACGTGCCATGAAATAATGCGCCTTCGCATATTGGCCAACCGAAGTTGCCTCCTTTCGAGAGAACGTTTATCTCCTCCCACATGCCAGCCCCTACGTCATTCACGCGGATTTCACCGGAGACCGGGTCTACTCCGAAGGTGAATGGATTTCTAAATCCCATTGCCCAGACCGCACGATACACACCAGTCGTTGTTGCTCCCGTACCGTCAAACGATGTCGGATTGTCTGCCGGGATACTGCCATCGGTATTGATGCGAATGATTTTGCCGCGGAATGAGTTCACGTTCTGCGAATCGTCTTCATAGCCATTTTCACCGACTGCCGCATAGAGTTTGCCATCGTTGCCGAACAACAATGCCCCACCATTGTGATATCCGGAATCCAGCGGCTGAAGTTCAAAGATCATCGTTTGTGTGCCATCAGACACATCTGCATTTGTTGAGCTGGCTTTCAACTTAACGATTCTGTTTCGCACTGCTGATCCGGAATTAGCGGTGTGGTACACATACACATTTCCATTAACTGAGAAGTTCGGATCGACAGCCAGTCCTAGAAGACCTCTTTCATTTTCGTTACGAACAGAAACTGTCGCAAATGCCGTCGGCAGAATCGCGCCGTTCTTTATTACCCGAATCCGACCCGAATCCTTTTCAGTGACAAAAATTCTGCCATCTGGTGCGAACGCCATGGCCGTCGGAAAACTGAGGCCGTTGACCACCAGGGTGTCAGCAAATGTGACTGGCCCACCACCAGCCGGCACACCAACGGCAAAGTTAATGGGGAAATCATTGGTGTTCGGATTACCGACAGTGTCCGCGCAACGGATCACGTATGAATATGAGGTTCCGTTTGTAAGGCCGCCAAGCGATTGCGCGTGGCTGGTTCCGCCTGTTGCACCGAAGGTGTGTGGTAATGCTGCGTAACTAGTATTTGCTGTTGTTCCGTACTTGCATATTGCCGACTCATTTGTATTGAGAGACAGTGTAGTAGTCAGCGTTCCAGCTGGAAGAGTTCCAGACGGTACAGCGTTAGTTCTAAGTGGCGGCACTACATCTACAGGTCCACCTGATCCATTGTAGTTAAACAGTTCGAAGGCATCTGTATTTGTAAGGACGCGATTATAGAATCGCACATCATCCATGGAGCCATTGATGCCGTACGCGCCATTTTCAGCGCCGATATACATGGTCAATGAAGCATCGTTATTCTTGGTTCCACTACCAGCTGTACCGTATGTGCCGGTCTGCTGCACACCGTTTCTGTAGATCTTTACTGAAGCCAGGTCAGAGTTGCCATTCCACGTCAGTAGAACGTGCTGCCACTGTCCAGTCGTAAGCATATTGTCTTGACGAACATTGAGCGCAGTCGAACTATGTTTGCGGTCAAAAATGAGTCGACCGGCTGCGTTGGTATAGAGTCCGAAAGAGTAAGCGGAACCGGAGCCCTTGTTCAGAATTGCCTGATTACCCAGGGTTGTAGGCCTAATCCAGAACGAAATGGACATACCTCCGCCGCCCTGGAGTTCGAGGTTGGCAAGATTGGAACCGGCACCGGCGTTTATGAAATCGTTGGCTTTATCAAAAAGAATTGAGCTCGTCCCAATCTTTCCAGAACTCCAGGCCGGATTATTCACCAGAGTGGCCGGAGCCTGGTTACCAGATTGATCTGCCGTCATGGTGCCCGAACCTTCTTCGAACCCGAACGCGGCCTTAAGGCCAGTGATGATATCAGCAGAAGCGTGAGACGGGGAGATCAGAAACAGTGTGAATAATAAGAGGACGACGGTTGCCTTCACGGTTAATCCTTTGTACTTATTCGATTTCCTTTGGCGAATGCGGATGCAGTGTTATTGAACGCCACACCTTGGCAATTCTTGTCAGGCGGACTGATGGCATGAATCCTTGAGATGCGTGTCGCCATTCCGGATGTGTGTGGCCACCAGCAGCGTAACCACGATTTAGCTGCTCCCAATACCGGAATGGCGCCCTCGATGTGTGCAGGAACTAGAAGTGACGCCGTTGTGAAAGCCGATGACTGGAGACGCTGCTACCCAAACGGGCACGATAGTATTGAATTGGCATCCGGGTTGTCTGTTCGATATCGGACATGCGGGCTGGCTTAGGCTTAGGCTACTTTCTGGTGAAGAAATGACCGCTCAACGAGCTGACCAGTCTCGATTGCGCGGCCGATCCTGTGTCCGGTCGTTTCATGTCGCCGATTTCGCGACGAAGCTGTCGATGAAGAAGTTGAAGTACTTGAAGACGAACAGGACGGCGCACGTCGCGACGATGCTGACGATCAACAGCGCGCGTCGCCCGCTTCCGGTGATGCGCTCGAGCCAGAGACCGGCCGCATAGTCGATCCCGATCGTCAGTGCCAGGATCGGGAGGTAGGCCGGAATGAACGCCATATAGAACGCGCAGCTGGCGACAAGCACCAGCAGCGTGCGCGCGCGGTAGGGCGTCACGAAGTAGAGAGGACGACGACCGGAAGGAAGATGGCGAACTCTAATGAATTGAACAACATGGCGACGGTTCAGAAGTCACGCGAACGCGGCTTTGTAAGTCAGATCAACGACACGTGCTTTCGCTCTCAGCCAATGGAGGAGCAGCGTGACGGCCCACGTGGCGGCCAGTGTGACCATTGTCAGGACCAAGACGGCGAGCGGCGTTTCGAACGGTCCAACGATTCTTACGATGACCTGAAGAATTCCGAGCTGCATGATGTAGCCAAACAGAGAATATCTTCCCAGCAAAACGACTTGTTTGTCGATGTGGGTCTTGGGGGGCAGCTTCAAGGCCAGGCAGTAAAGCACCAGGAGTCCGGTCACGACACCGGTCAGCTGAATGGCGTACGGGTTGCCGATAAAATAGCTACAGACACGGTAGAGGCAGTAAAGCGGTGCCACGATTAACCATTTCCTGGCAAAGCCGGCGACTCGTTCCAGCGGCAACAGTCCGAAGGCCGTTCCCATGATCCCGGCGCTGATCATGCCCAGGTGATAACTGACCGAGCCCTTCCATTCCATGAACGAGCATAACGTCAAGAGGGCCAACGCCAGAGCCGGCAACACCCAACGATTCAACCGACCCATTACCAGCACGAGAGGAGCAAGCAACAACAGATAGCCGATCGACGCGAGAATGGAAAATGACGCCACACGCCCGTCTGCAGCGAGGTAAATGGCCTGCGTATTCTCTGCGAAGCGCCCCACCGAGGCCGGCCCGAAAGCGATGAAATACAGGGCCTGATTCAATGCGGTGAACAGCAGAATCAGCTTGGCGCCTCTCACGACCAGGCGCTGATGCAATCGCCAGTCTTTCAAGTCGTATCGTGCGAGGTAACTGTTTGTCAACAGAAAGCCCGCCACGAAAATAAAGGAAGGGGGAAGGAAGGCCATATACACGAATGCAACAGCCGTGTACGGTGAATAGTTCATCGAATGGTAAAACACCATGAGCACAACCAGCGCGCCCTTCACCCAGTCAAGCGCCTCATCGCGGGCGCTCTTCGGTTCAGTCGGCTTCATTGCTCAGAAGTTGACATACACGAACTGGGGGATTCCCCCTGTCGCACTCGGTCCGATCCGATCCAGCAGAAAGACGGCGATCCAGAACACCTCAAACGTCAGCACGATCAACTTGTGATTAGTCCGTACAGCCATCCAACCATTCGTGATCATAGGTTCAAGATTCCCTTTCGTCATCGTGGCCAGCCTAACAGCGCCCTGAGGTCGGCTGCATCGAGCACGAAAATAAGCTGGCTGAAGGCAAAGAAATTGAAGGTCGCAATCACTCCGAGGCCGTGGCTCCAGACGGACGCGAAATACCTCCTGGCGGTTGGATTGCGCACTCTACGCTTCCATTGCTGGTACGTGTTGACACCGGCAATGCCGAGTCCTTGGTAGAGGCCCCAGATCGCGTAGTGCAGGTTTTCGCCATGCCAGATGCCGCAGAGGACGAACGTCACCACAATGGCGACGTTGGAGAGAAGAACGGGACGTCTGCGTAAGAACCCGTCTTTCCGCAGTCGGCGTACCAATGGCCAGTAGACGTAATCAGTCAGCCACGTGGTCAGCGACATGTGCCAATGAGCCCATAACTGCTGGATGTTCTTCTTGAGGAACGGATAGTCAAAATTCTCGGGCAGGACGAAGCCCATGATGCGCGCGGAACCTATAGCCAGGTCGGTATAGCCAGAGAAATCGAAATAGAAATACAGAGCGAACGCGTAGAGGCCCATGATCATTTGCCACAGCGTCATCGCCTCGACAGGAACACCCGTGTTCTTCAGTGTGTAGGGGAAAAGGACGGCCGCGAGCACGGTCTTCTTGAACAATCCGTGGACAATGCGTTCGAGGCCCGCCGCCAAATCACTGCGAAATGGCGCGTTTCGAGTCTCTGCTGAATTGGCGCAGTAATGACTGTAGCGGTGGATAGGGCCGGCGATAAACGCGGGAAAGAACAGCATGTAGTTCAGAAAGGTCAGCAGACTCGAGGTATTGACCTCGTTCTTATAGGCTTCAAGAACGAAGTGGATCGCCCGGAACGACGTATAGGAAATCCCGATCAGGAAAATGACATCCGTGGCCGCTGCGGCCACGCTCCTGAGGAGCGCATGTTGCACGAAGGAATATTTGAAGAAAGCCAGAACCAACACGTTGATGACAATACCGAACGTCGCCACGGCTTTCCGCGCTCCCGGATTCCGGAGCCTCTCTTCGTTGGTCAACAACCTTGCGCAACCATAGGTGAGCACGCAGATCCCGAGAAGGACGGAAAGCATTTCGAGATCAAGATGCGGCAGTGTCAAGAGCATGCACACGCTGCACGCCAGCAACAGCCACTCCTTCAGAATGGTCGACCGTGGGACCAACCGGTAACAGACGACGACCACCGCGAAGGCGCCCCAAAAGGGTAAACTCACGAAAAAGTCGCTTGCGAGAAATCGACTGGCTATCTCGGCGATGAACTCTGGCATTTAGTTGTTGTCACATCAGGGTTAACGTCAGCAGCGAGAAGTCCTGGAGCAAGAGACTGATAGAGGTACTCGCCAACAGCCTTTGCGGTCGGGGCGTTGAAGTGCGCGTCGAGATCGAAATTCAACTTTTCACCGCGGTCGTAGCGCTCCTGGAGCATCGGTTCCAGATCCACATACTTGATACCCACGTCCGCCGCGTGTCGTTGTGAGATATCACGGAAAAATTTCGTATCGAAAAGCGACCCGTCGATCTTCCCTTCAGCTTTCAGCTTGTTGAGCAGAAAGCCGCCCGTCGCCGGAACATAGATTTCGATGGGAGTTGCTCCAATGCAGCGAACGTAGTTTTCAAGTGCCTCGAGATGCCGGAAGTAGTCCGCCAGCTTCTCCGGGCGTCGAATGGCAAGCTTCGTGGAGTAACGCTGGATGTAGAAGTCTAGGGAGAAATCTGGTCTTTGGAAATACCGGACCTGTGTGTTGCGAATGCCGTCGCGAAAGAACGAGTACGCTGCGGAGTGGCCGGCGAGGACCATTTTCACGAGAGGAACTCGCCAATTGTCCTCCTCGAAAATCTCTCCGTGTTTCACCACGAGTGATGCGTGCACGTCGTCGTAACCGCCAATCAAGAGAGGATTCAGCGCGATGACGACGTACTTGGGCGGGTGCTTCAACATCGTCTGGCTGAGCTTCAGACGAGCCGTTTGCTCCAGCAAGTGGTGTCCACCAACTCCGAGATTGGCAACCTCCATCCGATCGGCCGCCACTTTCGACGCGAACACTCCGACCCACGACGTCTCATAGTCCAGGCCGTTTGCAAACACGTCGGAGGCTCCGAGGAAAGCGAAGTAGGGCTTGCTATCCAGATCGTGAGGTCCGGTCCTTTGTGCGCGGAAACCGTACTCGTCCGTATAAACGTCCCACTGGATATTGGGCCATTCGACGCGCTTGGCTGCGTTCTTCCTGAGGCCATAGTAGGGACCTTCCTGCGCGTGGTAACCCTCTGTGTCCCCGACGTGGTATCGACCAATCCACCGCAGACCGAACTCCAGCATGAGCACGCAGACGATAATGGTAATAAGGACAGAGACGACGGGCGCAAGACGGCTCGCGCGCGGCTGTTCCGCTGCAGTCTGTGCTGCCGTTACAGCAGATGAAATGTTCGAAGTGCTGCTTACAGTACCCATGTTGATGATTAATGTCCCTGCCTCGGACCTATTTAAGAAGAAGCGGCGGGCTCAGAAGGTATTTGGCAACCTTGCGGTGTCCATCAATCATCTTGTAGACGCGCTCAACTTCGTCCTGACGCAACCCTGCCACAGTAGCAAGATCCGCCGCGCTGATTGCGTGGTCTTTTCCATATAAGCACAGATCCATTTTTTCAAGAGGCACCTTGAAGTAGAACTCCTCCTGCGATTGATCGAGCGAATAGGTTTCCGTCGTCGGTGGGCGACGCTGGATCTCTTCGGGCACGCCAAGGTACGCGGCCAACTGATAAACCTGGGACTTGTAAAGATGGGCAATAGGCTTGAAATCGGCCGAGCCGTCTCCATTCTTCACAAAGAACCCAAGCTCATACTCCAGGCGATTCGGAGTGCCTGCGACCGCGAAATTCAGCAGGTCGGCGTAGTAGTACTCCATCATCTTCCGTACGCGCTGCTTGAAGCTTGTGGCGGCGACGATGCCGAGGTAGGCTTCCGGGCTGAGCCGGACTTTTTTCGTTTCGCCGTTGGGAGCTTGAACAACAATCGAAAAGATTGAATACCGCTCGGCGCCCGCCAGACCGGGCAGGACGATCTTGAACTTGTAACCCGGGCCGTATTCGGGCACAGCAAGGCGAACAGCATCGGCTTGTCGTTCGTAGCAGCGCGCGCCCGCAAGAGCCGGAGCGATGTCCTCTGTTGCGTGCCTGACGCCAAGCAATTCTGCAACGAGCTTGCCGAGACGAAGGCTGTCGGAAGACGAAGCCACTTCGGGCATGAACAACACTTGAACTCGGTCCTTGCCCAGGGCCCGCGCACAGAGATAGGCCACGACGGCGCTGTCAACCCCGCCCGACACGCCAAGCACGGCTCCTCGTCGCCGAAACTGCTTGAACACCGCGTCGCGAATACCTTCAACCAGTCGGTCCGTTTCCTGCCTGGGATCGATCGTCAATAAATCTGACGCCAACATTTTGCTGATTTCCATATAGCTGCTTACTTTCCCAGCTTCGCGAGAAGGAAACCGGAGATCTTGTTGATAGAGTCGAGATTGTCCGGGATCAACTCTTCGTCATTGACCTGAAGGCCATACGTCTCCTCGAGGAACGCGACGAGCTCCAAAATTCCAGTCGAGTCGATGATGCCGCTGTCGAGAAAGGATTGCTCATCACTCAACCCGTCGCTGCGCCCAAAAAGAAAGTTATCGACAATGAACCGGCGAACCGGCTCCACCTTTTCCGTCTGCGCTGACATAAAAATCCTCCCTAACTGTTTTGAACGACTGGACCGGAGCGAACACTTGTCGCGTCGCGCCGGTTGATGAAGCGATTGATTACCAACTGGGTGGAAAGTATCCCCACCAGGGCCATATTGTCGCCGACGCTGGTCAGAGCTCCACGCCGGAATTTCTGCACAAGCTGCGCGACAGCCCGTGGATCGAAGATGCCATCCGCTGCGATCTGCGCCGCTGAGAGGAGATCGCCCACGTAGTTGGCCCGCTTTCCAAAGAAGCTGGCTCCATCGGGAGCCCGATAGGGCTGCTTGTAGCGATTCTGGACCGACGGAGGAATCAACCCGCTGGCCGCACGTTTGAGAAGATGCTTCTGATCCAGCACCTTCATCTTCATCCGCGGTGACAGCTTTGACGCAAACGCCACGACCCGATAATCGAGAAACGGGTACCGGCCCTCGACTGCGTGTGCCATGGCCATTCGATCGCCCTGAGACGACAGAATGTATCCCGGCAACAACAGTTTCGCCTCCAGGTACTCCGCCTGATTGAAGGACGCCATTTGCGGGTACGACTGCGGCAGAATCTGTTCCAGATCCGCGAGGGCATTGGCTCCCGCAAGTTCGGCGCGAACCGCATCCGAAAAGAAGCCCTTGATCTTGCTCGTCAGCTTCCATCGAGGAATGTGCGAGAAAAATGGACTGGCGATATCTTCCGGCGTGATCTGGAAAAACTTCTTCAGGTACGCCGCGGGCTGCCGCTGGATTCCATCCATGTACGGGTAAAGGCGCTTGAGCAGCAACGGCCTCCACACCGAGTCCGGCTGGCTGGCCCAGAATCGCCGAATCTTCGTTTCCTTGAAGATGTCATAACCGCCCATCACTTCGTCCGCACCTTCTCCGGTTACGACAACCTTGAAACCGCTATTTCGAACCAGTCTGGAGAGAAGGAACAAGGGTGCGGGCGCCGTACGCAGGATGGGATACTCGGTGTGCGAAATGACATCCGGAAATATCTCGCCGATATCCTCTGAAGAGCAGGTCACGGCGGAGTGCTGCGTACCAATAAAGGCACTGGCTTCGTCCTGATACGCGCTCTCGTCGAACTCGGCGTCTTCAAACCGGACGGAGAACGAACGCAACCTGTCGCCTACAGCTTGTTTGACAAGTGCCGTGATGAGCGTCGAGTCGAGACCGCCACTCAGATAGGTACCGAACGGCACATCCGATCGAAGGCGAATTCTGGTGGCGTCCGTCAGCAGTGCAAGAAGATCCTCTGTCAGCCGCTCTTCATTTCCGTCGAGACCGTCATTTCCGGGAGCCAGATCCAGATTCCAGTATTGAGAAATTCGCAACCGACCGTCTTCAAGAACAAGGGAA
>JACMLA010000238.1 GCA_014379815.1 Bryobacteraceae bacterium
CTGAGTCGTCATACAAACGGGCCTGTGCGGTAGCGGGGTTGTACTGGATATAGCAGGAAGCGGCTGTTTCCAGCGAGGAGTTAATCACCAGATAGGTGCTGGCAAGGTCATTCCAACCCGCTGTGTCGCCGTAGACCATGGTGAATGTCTGGTCTGTTGCGATGCCTGCAAACGGAGACAGCGAATCGAGAGATACGGTTGAGGTGATTCGGCCGTCATAAGCAGCTTGTCCGATGTTGAAGGTTTGGCCAGCGATCGAGACAGCTGCAGTCCTTGCACCTGACGCATTGGCCGACACGGAAATGGACGGAGTTCCGCTGCCCTGTCCGCTTCCGGCCGACAGCACCAGCCAGGAAGCTTTGCTCTGTGCGGTCCACGCGCAGGCGGGCCCGGTGGTTATGCTGGCGGGAATGACGGCACTGGCAGCGCCCGCGTCGTGCGTGGACAACGAGATCACGAAGGCGCAAGCTGCCTGGGTAATAGTAAATGCCTGTCCCGCGATGACGATGCCTGCACTGCGGGTCGCGCCCGTATTGGGAGCCGCGAAGACCGTGAATGCTCTGCTTCCTTGTGCGGAGCCGGTCGACAGAGTCAGCCAGCCAGAGTTGCTTTGTCCCGTCCAGGCACACCCGGCGCCTGTCGTCATGCTTCCCGTAATGCTGCCGCCTAGGACTCCGATGACCTGCGAGGAAAGACCGGCCGAGAAATCGCAGATGGGGATCGCGCCTGACGCGTTGGCGGGGACAGAAGCTGACGAGTCAACAGGCTCTTTCATCAGGATCACACCTTCGCCGGTTCGCAGTCGTATCGAAGCAACGCCCTCGCCAGTCCGGCCGTTTGGCAGCAGCGGATAAAGTTTTCCCGGCATGCCTTCTGCCGCGAATATCACTTCCTTACCATATGTGTTCAAATAGGCGACCCTAACGCCTGAGCCCACGTTAACTGCATCGGCGTACAGAACAATCGCCCCTTTGAAGTCCCGTCGCTGTATCCCGTTTAGCGTCCCGCTGTTCACAGCCGATTTCCACGCCAGACTCGGCCTACCTCCGTTGTGGCCGGCCGGATCAGGCTCTCCGATGTTAATGCTCATCGCAGGGAAATACTGTCCCCACGAGCGGACGCGCTCCAGAGGCGGTAGATCGTCAGTGCTGAGGCGCCCGGTTAGCACCCGAAACATGTACGTTCCGGAGGAGTAGTTCGCCCCTATCGCTTCCGTCGTGTAAAGCTGCGTGTTGCTGGCCTTCCGCCACGTAACGTATTCACCGGATGGACCCATCCGCACCATCAGGACTAAAGATGAAGGTACCGATACAAAGTTGCCCGATACGTACTTGGTCGAGGCACTGGTATCTGCCATCACATCGGAGGTTGTAATCCAGTCCGGCGTGGCAAGGTGGTATTGAAAGTCGTCGAGACCGTAGTATATGAAGTTGAAATCATTGTGGTACATGAACCGCGTATTAGCGTTGGCATACATAAGATAACTTGCCATGGCGACCATAGGGCCACGAACTGTCTTGTCCCAGGCTACCCATGTGGGGCCCATCAAGAACTCGGTTTCCGAATTATCAGAGATCTCGATCCAACCGACTACGTTTTTTGGGTTGTTCTCGGGTTTCAGTTGCTCCGGGCCTCCGGACCTATAGGAAGTTGGTGGGTAAAAGGTAAATGCCCCATATGGTTGAGGTCCCGAATGAGTAAATTTGAGCGACTCATCGAAAAAGCAATTACCGTGCTGTGCGATCACCCAATAACTGCTGTTCACACAGAGTGCGTAACCCGGGTAAATGGACCGCATGTAGGAGCCAATCTGTTTGTACGATTCCACTGCTTCATCCGTTATGGAACGTCCCGCCATTTCGGTCAGGCTCTGCCATCCAACGGGGCTGGACAGGTTCGGCGCTGGTATTCCATTGTCGATTAAGAGACCGTTCCAGCCCTTCGAAAGGAGATCCCCTGTGCGATCCACCACAAAACGTGCGGCTGTCCGTTCGTTGTTCTGCACATTAGAAACGTTAAGGAAGAACAGATTGTCACCCCAGATTCCCAAAACGCGCGACTGATGCCGAAAGCGTGCCGTCGCGCCCGCTGGAGGATTCGGGTTGTACTCGAGCGAACCTCGCCCAACATTCAACCTGTTCGGATCGGCCGAATTCCAGCCCCGCGCCTTGCCTGCCGTCATCCAGTCATCTCCATAGATGCGAGAAGCTACCGGCGTTGTTCCGCCGGCTACCCGGATGCGGACCCACCACTTTAGATTCTGGCCGACCTGCACCGAGACGGCCCAGTTAGCCGGTGGCGTGAACAGAACCTTGCCGTCCTGACCCAGGCGCTGATTTCCGAGCATAGTACTGTCAGACCGTGAACTCAGTGGCGACCAGGCAGAACCATTCCAGTATTCCAGCGAAACTGAACAGCCGTTTGCAGCACGCGACAGAACGAAATGGATCTCATCGAAAGGATCGGCGTATCCTATGAGCACTTTATCCTGTATTGGGACATCCGCTGGCGCTAAATCATAGGCTGCGGTAGTTTTGTCTATCATCGTGCTCCCGTTTATCAGCACGACACCATTTATAGCTCCATAGCCCGTTTTCTCAGATGCGTCGAACTGATCCTGACCCTTCCAGATATACCTGTTTGTCGTCTGGTAATCCGAGGCAATATGCAAAAGCATGTCTTCCGGCAAATAGCTATGCTTCTGTGCGGAAGTCCGGAGCGCATAGAGTTCAGCCGGATAAAGAGCGGCGTGGTCCGAATAGGCCGTTTGCAAGGCGGCCGGATTCGACTTCCTTACCGAGGCGGACCCCCCGGAGAAATCGCCGGCTTTGTCGGCGAGGAATTGGGCAATACGCTCCTGCTGCACGGAAGGAAGAGCGCCGAGACCCCACAGGGTGAGTATAGGCCGCAACAACGATGGCGTCGTCGGGCCTGGTTTCGGACCCGCTGTCACCGAAACGGTTTGCCAACCCGTGGAGGACAGAATAGCTCCCGTTGCATCCCGGTACTCCAGTTGTACGAGGTGAGACCCCTGGCGATCGTCTGCGGGAAGCACACAGGGGGAGGATGTGCATATCGTCGGCGGTAGCGTCCGACCGTCAGGTTTGACGACCGTCGCACGGACGTCTACCGCGCCCGGGAAACTTTCCAGCTGAAACGATACGATCAGGCTGCCGACTAACCCGTTTGACGGCAAGATGGCAAACCCCCGGGCGTCAGTGTTCCTGACTTTGACATCGATGTCTTTCGAAATCCCACCAACGGTTGTCATCATGGTCAGGCGGAATGTATAGTCGCCTTCGATGATACGGCTAACCTGTGTTTTTTCGCTGTTTGGATTTGTCATCAATCCTGCGGATGGTCCGTTGATCTGTTGCCATGTATAACCAGCAATTACCAGTTGCGAGCGATCCGAGCCGTAAACAAACGAGCCCGAGGCGTCGAGTGTCATGACCATGCCTGCGGCCGCATCTTGAATGCTGGCCTGCAAGACGGGTGGATGGACCAGAGAAGGTACGAAGCAAGACGAAGGACAACTCCCCGATCTGGTGAGCACCGTACCGCGTCCGCTGCTGTCAATCAGGCTTTCTTCGAACTCCCAGTCTCCCAGGTCTCCTGGGACACCGCCCCAGTCCTTCGGCATGCTCGAGCCTTCCGGAACCGTGCTGCTATACCAACGCAGCCACGCGAACTCCGCAGCTCCAAAACCACGAATGAACTTGTCCTGGAACGCGGACTGAATTGTGATGGGAACACCGGCGAGGGGGTTGTCATAGGAAAAGTTCTGGTAGCCAGTCCCGTCTGGTCGCCATATCTCGACCGAAAATCTACCAACACCGACACCATCCCGCTGGATGCGAATGAACATTTCGGGGTAGTCGCCCAAGTCCCCGAGGTTACGCGAGCCATTGCCCAAATTAACGTTGTACTTAGACTGGCCGGCAGCCAGACATCCGAATCCGAATGGATTGTTCGTCGCCCCGTCCGATAAACTGGCACCCAGGATACGGCCAAAGCTGCCCCACTGATCTCCCGTCACACAAGTCCGAACGTTAGTCAAACGAGCTTCCACGCGGCTTCCGGTTATTTTGTTATATGGCGCCTGAACCGATTCGCCCGCTTTCGGAAACGAAATCGCCATCGGAGTGCTTGTCGTCACAAGCGAGTACTGAGCGCACAACGGCACGCTAATCAGGAGCAATAATGTAGGTCGCATTTGTCCTCTGACTCGTAGAAAAGTTTCGTGTAACATCCTGTTGTGAGCTTTCCCTGGCTCTCCGAGAATTGAAAAGCTGAAGCATCCGACGGTAAGGATGTGGCTCGCTGAACTGATCCATTCCACGGGATCGTCGAAACGAGCTGTGACCGTTGTTGCTACGGAAAGGCCAGCAGACGCCAACTCCAGCCAGCGGTTGACGGCCTTTGGCGCAACTGCTTCGCTGTCGAGTTGATAGGCTACGGGCATTGCTGAGTAGCTTTTCGACCTAATCCATTCAGGTATTAGTTTTTGTTTTTTCGCCGGGCGCTCGCGATGTGGATGGAGTTGCCCCCAGTTTTGAGACAGAAGGTTAAGAGTCAAAGATCATTGAATGGAGATCTGACTCATGGGATTGTCTCGACGAAAGTTCACGAAGGAAATGAAGCTGGCTGCGATTCAGCAGCTCGAGAGGGGCTCGTCGGCCGCCGAGGTGGCCCGCGCTTTTGAAATCAACCCGAATCTGCTTCACCGCTGGCGCAAGGAATTCCGTCACGGTCCCGGTAACGCCTTTCCCGGCGTGGGCAAGCGGCGCTGGGATGAAGCGAAAGTGGCACAACTGGAGCGCAAGGTAGGCCA
>JACMLA010000239.1 GCA_014379815.1 Bryobacteraceae bacterium
CCGATGATCCAGTCGCCGGGCTTCGCGCTTTTGGCCGCCCGGCCGACCTGATCCACGATGTCGTTCCAGCTTTGCGCTTCCCTCAGGTTCAGATTCATCCGGAACTCCCCGATCCCCATGAAGTGTCCGTGACCTTCGATGAATCCGGGAACCGCGAGCCTGCCTCCCAAGTCGACGACTTTCGTCTTCGGTCCAGCGAGCTTCGCGATTTCAGCGCTGGAACCAACGGCGGCGATCCGGTCGCCCCGAATTGCAAGCGCCTCCGCTGCAGGTTGAGCCGACTCCAGGGTCACAAACTTTCCGTTCTTCAGAATGAGATCGGCAGGTTGACAGAGCAGAATTGCCGCAGTAGCAAGGCCGACAGGAAGCAGGCGCAAAAACATACTTCAGTATCATCCAGCACCAGGTGACCTCGCTTGCCGATCGTCTGTCACGAAGAGGGTGAGATCCGCCGTAAACTCAAGACTCTTATGCAACCACTTAACTTCAGAACAGCGGTAAGTGTTTTGGTGTTGTGCGCTGCCTCCCCGGCGTTCCCACAAGGTACGCAGGAACCAGCAACCATCTAGGCCTTGTTGACGGAGGTCCGTCAACTGAGGATGGCGCTGGAGCAGTCTGCTATCACCCTTCCTCGTATACAGATCCTTTTGCAGCGGACTCAGGTTCAGCAGGGTCGGGTGGAGCGCCTCTCATCGAGGCTGCAGGAGCTTCGCCTGAGGACAAGCGGTACCAATTCTGTGAGTGCGCGGTTCTCAGCCGAGGTCCGGGAAGCAGAGGTTCAATTGAGTCTGGAGCAAGATCCTATCAGGCGTCGTGATCTGCAGCACCGCATTGACGAACTAAAAAGGCAGTCGCAGGAAGCCACTGCACGGGCTCAGCAGGAACAGGCCCAGGAAAGTGAGACCGCGGGAGAACTCAACTCGGAGCGGGCAAAGCTGGATGACCTCGAGCGGCAGTTAACCAGGCTGGAATCTCTGATCCCGAACGCGGTAGGATCCAGCACCCCTTGCCCTACCAGGTAAGGACACGACACGATGTAAGAAGACGCCCGAGGCGAATCGCACGTCTAGACTTCCAGCTTCCAGGGCGATCGATACTTCGCTTTCAGGTAGGGCTTGACCGAAGCCTGCTGCACCGTCCAGTTCTTCTCGTCCCAATCGAGTCGAGTCTTGAAGCGCATCGACAAGTTCGCAAGAATGCAAGCCGCGGAAGACCGGACACAGGTCTCAATCTCACTGGTAGGAGCTTCCCGGCTTCGAATGCAGTCCAGCCAGTTCTTCCAGTGCGGTATGTTCATAGCGGCCATCTCGGGAGTCTTTTCAAACACCTGCGCTTTGGACTGATCCTTACTTGTCGGGATGAAGGAGCAGCCGGACCGGTTGACGATGACGGTACCCTCAGTGCCATGAATCGAAGTCCCGGCGCCCTGATTGTTAAACGGAGCAAGGTTGTTTAGCGTCCGGCTCTCATAGGTCAGCAGGAACTGCGGGTACTCGAAGCTCGCCATCATGGAGTCGGGGGTTTCGCGATTGTCCTCGACAAAGAACTTCCGGCCAAAAGCGTTAATAGCCAACGGCATGGGATCACCCAGACACTGATGGACGGGATCGATAAGATGCACGCCCCAGTCGGTCATCGCACCGCCAGCATAGTCCCAGAAGTAACGGAATGTTGGGAACGTAGTGACACCGACGCCAAACCGATTCTTATTGAAAGGAACTTTCGGGGCGGGGCCCAGCCACATGTCCCAATCCAAGCCTGGAGGTGCATCGCCATCGGGAGGATTTCCATATCCCTGCTTCTGCGTCATCCCTGACTGCCAAGTATGACAAAACGAGATTTGCCCAATGGCTCCCTGCTTGACCAGCTCTGCCGCTTTCTGAAAGTAACCACCGGAACGCTGCATCGTTCCGGCCTGCACAATCCGCTTATACTTTCGCGCGGCCTGGACCATCTTCTGACCTTCGTCCACGTAAACGCATGCAGGCTTTTCGACATATACGTCTTTGCCAGCCTTGCACGCTTCCACGGTCATATAGGGATGCCAGTGGTCGGGTGTGGAGATGCAAACCGCGTCGATGGATTTGTCCGCCAGCACATCCCGAAAATCGGCCACTGCTTTCGGCTGAAAACCGTTGCGCTTCGCCGCGGCTTCGGCACGCTCCAGATGAGGCTGGTACACGTCACAGACCGCGGCTGGCGCAAATTCGGGGATCTTCATGGCATATCCGAGATTTCCCGATCCCATTGCGCCCAACCCGATAAATCCTACGGCAACGCGATCGTTCGCTCCCCGGACGTTACCGGTAAACAATGACGTGGTGAAGGCGGCCGCCGTACCCGCCAGCATGTCTCTTCTGCCCTGGTCCATGATCGGCATTGTATGCCCGCCGGGAAAGAAATTCTATTGGTCGCTGCGAGGTTGCCGATAACGACACAGAGGAAAGCAACAGAATGTATCCATCCATCGTCCGAAATTTGCTCTATGCTGTCGTTCTCGCTGCGGGTTTGCCGACCCTTTCGCTCTCACAGCCCGTACCCGCACGTGGTGTTCTTACGAATCGGGACGTGATCACCCTCGCAAAAGCAGGGTTTGATGACCGGTTTATTGCTGACGTGATCGAGGGCAGCCGTCGCCGCTTTGATCTGTCTGCCGATGCGCTTGCAAATCTGGCAGAGCATGGCATCGATCACGGTTTGATTCAGTTCATGATGCTGCTCAAAAACGAAAGGTTCACGCCCCCCGCTGCTTCCGCTCAGGAAACCGCTGTGGAAGCAAAGATACGCATTCCGGAACAGGGGCTCTCCCATGCCGGCCAGTCACCAGTTGTCGCGATGGTCATTGTGCGCAGGATTGATGTCGCCGCGCAGACGCCATTCGCTCCAGTGCTACTCCCGGTTCCCGTTCCTTCTGTAGTGTGGCCTGCTGCCGGATGGGCACCCAATTCACGATACGCTTCCGCAGGACCTCGAGTGAAATCACGCCGGGTGGCCCACTAATGCGCCCGTTTAGCCGGGTTTTAGCTGCTGGACTTCTCCTGAGTACCGGACTGCTGTCGGCCGCAGGGTTGCACTTCCAGACGAACGTTCTTCCGCAGGCCGCCGCAGGACGAAAGTACGTAGCCTTTGTTCGCACTGCCGGGGGAACCCGTTGCCTGAATTCAGATCGGCGACTCGCTTTTTCAGGCGAACTTCCCCGCGGTCTCGCTGTGACACCCGATGGACTGGAAGGCGTACCGGAACAGACTGGTAGCTGGAAACTCTCTGTGACGCTATTCAACGACTGCGAATCGATCCACCAGGACTTCAACCTGGTTGTCGGTGGACGCCCTATCCTTTCGGTTTCCAAAGAGGAGATTCGGATCACTGTGGAAAAGGGGGCAAACAACCGCACCTCGTTTCTGGTGAATGCAGACTGGGAGAAGCTCGATTACCGGTTGGTGACGGCTGGAGGCCCATGGTTGCGCCTTTCGGCTACCGGAGGACTTACGCCTTCGAAGTTTTCTGCCTTAACCGGAGATCAGATCACTGTAGAGTCGTCGAGCACCAATCTGGAACCAGGTACTTACAGAGACAGGATCCAGGTGTTTAGTCCTGGCGCGACGAATGTGCCGGAGATCGATGTCGTCATGACGGTCGTACCGGCTTCCCCAAGTGGACTTTAGTAGCGGATGGTAGTGGCCCGGCCTTCCGTTTCACCCCGAAACCAGACATATAGGGGTGAATGTGGGGTAGGTGAGGGCCAGGGCATGCGGATCTTCAATGTCTGTTTGTTTGGTTCGCCCACAATGGCGGAGGGCAAACCCTCCACAGACTGCCCGCTCTGCGCGTCCCATCCTGTCTTCTCGATCAACTCCAGGTCGCGGCCAGTAAGGAGGCCGGTATACATGCCTTCCCCCGAACTTTCATCTGTCAGCCGGAAACTTTCAATAGCAGGCAATCTGATAACCCGGCCAAGTTCAAAAGGACGGGATCGTCCACTGTCTTTGGTTTCCAGTGTGGCTGTGAGAATGCAACCGGCCGGCCAGCGGCCAGCGTCGAGCGACAGGAAAAGGGTACCCGACTGGACGGGCTGCAATTTGACGCGATCCTCTTCCGAGCCTGGGCGAAGGGTCAGCGCTTCTCCTTCATGAGCCTTACAATCTAGTGTCAGGCCACTTGCCGAACCGCCTCCGTCGAGTCGAAGCAGCAAGTTGGTAACGACACCTGCCAGCAGTTCTCCCTTTCGAAGTTCCACAGGTACCTCAGTGGGCGTAGACGGAACGACTTCCCGGATCCTCGGCTTCTTACCCGCCAGCAGCAACGCATTTGCAAGGACGACAGGCGCCGGATAACCTCTGACCAACATCCGCAGATCCGCAGTCGAACCGGGGATCCATTGTCTCGTCACGTGTACCTTCGCCGTGCGAACTTTTGCGTCATTCCTTTCGGAAGAGGCCTGAGACTCCAGCGCAAACTCTACGCCGTCAGCTGACAGACCCGTGATTTGGCTTAGGTGATCGCCTGAAAGTAACAGCGAATCTTCTTCCTCTTCGCCGTTCAGAATCAATGGAAGCGATGTCAGCTGGGGCGGAGGCGTAAGAACGCGAATTGGGATCGTTTGGGTTGCGCCAGCCTGCTGCGTTAATGAGAGGCTGTGAATGCCTGCCTGCAGATTCGTCGTGTCGACCTGCATCTCCAGCCGGTCCTGAGTCCCCCGCCGAAGTCCGAGCGGCAATGAGAACGGTACCGGGGAGGGAGACGCGTACTTATCTCCTTCGCGAACCAGTGTTGCCCTTTCCACAAATTGAAAGTCAGCTCCCTCGAGCGTGACAATCTGCTTGCCTGACTTCTCCAGCAACCTGACAGAGGTCTCTGGAGTAATCCTGACATTCTTGAAGTCGCCAACCGGGTGCACCTGAACCTGGCCCTGGGCGGTGAAACTGTCCCAATCCCAAACGGCCTGTAACGAGTACGCTCCGGGCGGGACATTCAGACCAGCAAGGTTCAACTCAATCTGATGCCCGTCCGAAATTTGCAGCACCTGTACGGGTAGTCGCGACCCTGCCGGCGAGAGGAGAGCCCAATCCCTGAAGCGACTCACCAGCTTCCACTGCGGCTCAGGAACCTGCACTTTAACTGGCGTTTTGAGACCAGCAGGAATGTGGGCGGTTGCTACTTCCAGTGCAAGGGATGGAGGTCCGGAATCCGGAACTCTCATTGCCCAGAGGTAAGCGTGCCGCTTCCGACTCTGACCCGTGTCGCGCGCGCTGCAGAGCGTGACTCCTGCTCTGGCCTCGACCTGCTGCGTATAAGCAGACCGGAAATCAGTGTCAGGGAACAGCAATGTCTTCAAGTTAAGCGCCATGGCGGTGCTGCCAGCCGCGAGTCCAACGGTACTGCCCAGAAACATGCCGGCAACTGTGGCGGCTAGACCCGTTGTTTGGGCGACCCGCTGGCTACCTGTTGGAGAAATTGGATCATAAGCAGAGAGGGCAGGGTTTAAAGTTCTCAAGGCGGCAAGAGTTTGCTGATCCACCGACGCCGTTCGATCTAGTTTGTTAGCGCTGGCAGACTGACCGGCGAGGCCCTGAAGAGCAGCACCTACACCATCGCTGTAGCCTGAGTTCTCATATTGCGTGAGCGCTTGCAGGGCATACTCGGTCTGTGCTGTCTTTTCTGCATAATCAGCCAGCTGAGCAACTAGTTCCTGGTCTTTTTGCAGGAAGCCGCGCAGTTTTCGAGTGCTCAGGCCAGATGGTCCATAGACGTACATTGCCAGAGAGGATCGGAACGGTACGGACCACTTAGTAGCCTTGTTTGCCGGCCTTGGTTCGAGAACGGAGAAATCCTGTTCTCCTTGTGCAGCAGGAGACGAGGCAATCAGAACCACCGCAACCTCGCCAGGACGCTTCTCTCGTTTGCCAATAGAAGGCGAGTACGTCAGGCTGTCGCCTTCTTCCAGCTGGTTGACACGATTGAGAGGAATAGGCGCCGAGGCAGGCTCCCGTGTGACCTGTAGATCAAAAGCCCCAAGAGGCATGCCCGCCGGACAGGATAAGCCTGCGGCCGGTAACTTAACTGACACCGCGAGGAACAGAGTTGTGGCGGCAAGAATGCGCAAACTACGATGTTACCGTCCACGGATTCGAGGCAACGGCGAGAATGTTCGGGCTCTCCATATTCTAGAGACGCCGGGCATCCTCACTTAGCCGATGAAAAGTTAGCCGATGAAAAGTTAGCCGATGGAAAAGCGGGCCCTTCTGACGAGCCGGGTTTATTCAGCGCGATACCGGAACCTCCGACATCGCCGCGACACGACTCACATCAGTGAAATCGTGGACAGCTTCCCCGCCCTCGAGAGCGCGCGCCAGTCTCAGAAGCTGGACGTCCATAGGTGCCGTATCGTTGGGCGGAGCGATGGAGAACAACTCCTCAAGGCGCGCGGTTTTTATGGCCTCCATAACTACTAAGGGGGTGTTTGTCAGAGCCAGATGCCTGTCGGACCCGCACCACCGGACCGCTGCTACCAAAGCACCCAAACCGCCGCTATCCACGGTTTCCACCTTTGCGAGATCCACCGCAAGCATTTGCTGCTCAGCCGAGCAAGCGGCAATCGCGTCGCGAAGTCTCGGCAGCGCTTTTATCCCCAGGTGAGTGTTCTCCGGGGAAACCAGGCGTACCCGGCTTTGAAAGTACGCCGCTTCCGGCGATAGTGGCGTTTCCAGTTCCTGCAAGGTGCCTGTCATGCTCACCTTCTCGGCAGCAGCCCGAGAAGTAATAGCAAATTACGTGCGAGAACATGGCAACGGTCCTGACACTACAGTTTCGAAGTGTATTGCTACCGCCTTCAAACCGTGTTGTGTCTTGCCGCTGCAGCCTGCCTGAAAAGTCATGCTGCCCCCGCCAGCGATGAATTATGGATGGGCCTCGACCGTGCCGGGGCCGCCAAAGGGCTCACGTTCGAGCAGTCCATTGAGCGGCAGACACTATACTTCCCGCTCCCCAGCGACACGGCACGCCGGTCCGCAACTCTGGAACTGCACCTTCGCTGGTCCCCAATGCTCCGCGAACCCTCAAACGTACGGGTCATCATCGGAGATATCAGTTCACGCGTTATCCCTCTCACCTTTGGATCCAACGAAATAGCGCGGGTCGACCTTCCTTTAACCAGCTCGCAACTTCAGGGAAAGTTTCTGCGGGTCACGTTCGCCGTAGCCGCAACGGCGAGCCACGACTCGTGTATCGACGATCGTCTGAGAGCAGGTTTCTTCCAGATTCTTCCCGAAACTGGGGTTCGACTGATCACAGATGGCGAGCCACCGAAATCGGTGCGTGCCTTCTTCGACCGGCTGCCACTCAAAGTCACACTAAGCCTTTCGTCCCGGCCGCCTACTCAGGAAATGCTGAAAGCCGTGCTGCAGACTCTCGTGCTTTTGCGCGATGCAGGACACGAAGTTCGCATCACCCGTTTGCCGGAACATGGGGACATTGCCATCGGTCCGGAGGCTGAGATCGCGGCCGCAACTGGTTCGCTTGCACCTTCCGACCGGGAAGAGGTTCGAGTCCGCCAAGCCGTCGATGGATCAACGGTTCTCACAATCGCGGAACCATACGCGGTGGCTCGTACCGGCATTCTGCAACTTTCATGGCTTGGATTGGCCGCCTCTAACGCCTATGCGGGATCCGCGGGGATAGTTAACGCAACAACGCAAACGGGCCGAAAGCCGCTCACCATCTATATGGAGAGCCTGACCAGTGGCAGTAACCTGCGCGAAACCGGCTCGAGTTCCGAGTGGTCTCTGCGCCCCGATGCACGACTTGTTCCGCCGGACTACCAGTTGTCCCAACTCACGATCCGCGTAGCGCAAGCTCCTGGAATGCAAAACCTTCCCGTGCTTTTGTATGCGTACGTCAACGGAAATCTGCTGCGCACGATTCGGCTATCCGACGATGGCGAGCCTCACTCTTTTGTTGTGAATGTACCCGAGTCCGCACTTCGTGGCAGTTCGTCAGCGCAG
>JACMLA010000025.1 GCA_014379815.1 Bryobacteraceae bacterium
ACAGCTTCGCCATTGAAACCGCGACGTCGTTGGTCGCGGTGGATGCTCAAAGGCAGATCCATCACGCGAAGAAGTTTCTCGATCAGCTTCAGACCATTGGCAAGCCGCTTGTTGCCCTGTTCATTACGCACGAACACCCCGATCATCATGGCGGGATCTCAGAGTACCAACGCAGAGGCAAGGAGGGCATGCCGGTATATGTCACGCGCGCTACGGCCGAGGCAATCGACAAAGATGAGCGCGGGTTCATTGCATTAGGCAGGCAGATTCTCAAGGAAGACTTTTCTGGTCTTGAGGGAAGGATCACGAACCTGGTCAACGCCGGGGACGAGATTGAGATCGACGGAGTGACGATTCGAAGCCACGAGCTTGGCCCAGGCGAGTCCTCCTCCATGTCGGCGTTCGAACCGGTCAGATCCGGCGTGCTGTTCTGCGGCGACCTGGTGGCAAATCGTATGACGCCATTTCTGTTCGAAGGCAGGTCGAAGCGTTGGGTCGAGCAACTGAAAGCTTTCCCGAGAAGCTTCGGTCACGTGGAAATCCTCTACGGCGGCCATGGAGCTCCGGCGACTGCCAAGGAACTGGTCAGCATGCAACTCGACTACATCGAGCGATTCAGAGGCCGCGTTGCCTCGGTTCAGAAGGACGGGGAGCTCTCCGACGAGCAGAAGCAGAGAATCCGGGACGCGGTTGCGCAAGAATATCCAGATTACGAACCGGTCGCGGAAGTACCTTTATTTGTCGAAACCAATGCTGCCGCAGTGGCTAAAGAGATAGCGCTAGGTGAAAACATATGAGAATTCTTTCTGTCTTAACGCCGAAGTCAACCGCAAACCGGTCCGATTTTGAGCGGTTGAGTTTGTCTGAAGAAAAAACACTGTGGCAGTTGTACGCCGGCCATAAAGTCCGGGAAATGTACTTCCAGCCGGAACCTATCAAGGTCGTATTGGTTTGGGAAGAGGAGAACATCTCGAAAGTGAGCGAGCTACTCGCTACGTTACCGATGGTTCAGGAGGACCTTTTCTCAATTGAGTTGATTCATCTCGGGCCGTGGATGCCTTTGCAGGCGTTGTTCCGCGAGGAGGCGCTCCAGTAAACATATGCTCGGGAATGGCAAGCCTTAAGCGAGTATTTGCGTGATGACTTCGCCGTGTACGTCGGTCAGCCGCATGTCGCGTCCGCTGAACCGATAGGTCAGGCGTTTGTGGTCGAGGCCCAGCAGGTGCAGTACGGTGGCGTGAAGGTCATGTACGTGGACTTTGTTTTCGACGGCGTAGTACCCGAATTCGTCGGTGGCACCCCACGTCGTACCTGGCCGGAATCCACCACCTGCCATCCACATCGTGAAGCCAAATGGGTTATGGTCGCGACCGACGCCTTTGGCATTTGCGTCGCCCTGGGCACACGGCGTTCGCCCGAATTCCCCGCCCCATAAAATGATCGTCTCGTCCAGTAATCCTCTGCTCTTCAGGTCCTTCAGCAATCCTGCAATGGGTTTGTCGACTGCGCGTGCATTCACGCGATGCCCGTCGAGAAGAGATGCGTGCTGATCCCAGCGGTCTATGCCCTTGCGCGCGGGTGGCAGCAGCTCGACGAACCGTACACCTCGCTCCACCATGCGCCGGGCTAAGAGACACTGGCGCCCAAACTCCTCGGTGTCGGGATGATCGAGGCCATATAGATTCCTGGTTGCTTCGGACTCTGTGTCCAGCGCAAGCAGATCGGGAACTTCGGACTGCATCCGGAACGCGAGCTCATAGTTACCGATGGTTGCTTCGACTTCAGATACTCCGGCGAAACGATCCAGTACACCCCGGTTGAGACTACGAAGAAGCTTGAGCTTGTCCTGTTGCGCGGCTGGCGACTCTTCCAGAGGCTTGAGATCCGCAATGGGGTGCTGTCCTTTGCGGAAGACGGTTCCCTGATAACTGGCCGGCAGGAACCCGCTGCCGAACAGATCGAGTCCGCCCGGTGGAATGAGACCGCTTTCCATCACTACGAAGCCTGGCAGGTTTTGACAGGCGGTCCCGAGTCCGTAGACCACCCAGCCGCCCATACCCGGCCGACCCTGAAAGCCGGAACCGGAATGCATGAAGTAGTTGGCAGCGGTGTGCTCAGAATGATCGGACACCATCGAGCGAACGATTGTGAGGTCATCCACACAGGTCGCAACTTCAGGGAACAAGTCACTGACGGGCGCTCCGGATTGTCCATATTTTTGAAAGGGAAAGGGCGAGCCAAGGACCTTGTTGCCGATGTTGAAGACCGTGGTCGGCGTCTTCATTGGAATCGACTTGCCGTGCTCCTGTTCCAAGCGGGGCTTGGGATCGAAGGTATCCATTTGGGAAGGACCCCCGTCCATGAACAGGAAGATTACCGACTTAGCTTTCGCCTTGTAGTGGGGCTCCCTTGGGGCGAGTGGATTCCCAGCGGCCGAGGCCTTCTTGTCGGCCATTAGATAAGCTAGTGCGAGTCCGCCAAAGCCGTTGGCACAGCGGCACAACATTTCGCGTCTGCTACTGGACCCTGTGCTATTGAACATAAATGTACTCCGGCGAATTCATTAGCACGTGGCCTACATCGGCCCAGACGGCTGCTTCCGGCCGCTCCGTCTGAGTGGTCACGAAACCTAGTATCTGCTCAACCTCGTGCGCTTCTGCATGCCGCCCGAATGCCGACACGTACATGTGCCGCACTCGCTGAGATGGCTCGCTTACTTCGCCAATAACTTTTTTGGCCCAGAGGGAAGCTTGTTGTGCGACGAAGGCGTTATTCATCATGACCAGGGCCTGGGAGGGCACGGTCGAAACGGTTCGCACGCCGATGGCACTGATTGGCGCAGGGTAGTCGAACGCGAGAAACATCGGCGTCAGGAAATTTCGCCGCACCTGAATGTAAACGCTTCGGCGGCCTTCGCCATCGAGAGGACCGGAAACCGGTTTGCCCCGGCCCTCCTGCCACGAGCTGATGTATGGAGAAACGCCCGGCCCATACATCCTTGGGCTAAGAGTGCCTGAGATGGCAAGCATCGAGTCGCGGATAGCCTCAGCTTCGAGTCGTTGCACGGGCATGGAATGCAGGAGTTTATTGGTTGGATCTATCTGCATCGCAGCCTGATTGATCTTGCTAGACATTTGGTACGTGCTGCTGAGCAGCATCAACCGGTGGAGAGACTTAACGGACCAGCCACTTTCGACGAATCTGGTTGCGAGATAGTCGAGGAGCTCGGGATGTGAGGGAAGCTCGCCCATCCGGCCGAAGTTATCGGCGGACCTGACGATGCCATTTCCAAAGTGATGCTTCCAGACTCGGTTTACCATGACGCGCGCGGTCAGGGGATTGGCTGGGTTTGCGAGTGCGCTGGCGATCTGCAGCCGACCGCTTCCCGAGCGAACCGGCGTCTGCTGCTCTCCTGCGATGACTTGCAGAAACTGGCGTGGGATTTCCTCACCGAGGTTCTGGTGGCTTCCCCGTATATGCAGACGGACATCATGAGGATCGCGATCTTCTGCGATCATGGCGAACTCGGGTTCCTCGACCTGGGCTGCCAATCGAGCTTTTTCGTCCCGGAGGCTTTGCAGTTTGCTCGTCAAGTGCGGGTCTGGCGAGACAGAGTCTGTCGCTACCGTAAGGTCGGATTGCGATGTGGTCTTCGGAGGCTCCTCAGAGGAAGAGAACGCAATTTCATCAACAACGATGTGACCCTCACGGCTGCGATCCACGATTTCGAAGTAACAGGTACGCTCGCGCTCGAACGTTAATCGCAGGGTCTGCCACTGGGGTGCGGCGCTTCCTGAGGGCACCAGGTGCTGGCCCTTGTACCCATCGCAAACACTGGTAAAGCGCAGATTTCCGCGCTCCTTTAGCTTCTTGTCGGTTTGCGTTCCGCCGATGCGGACGTGGAGGAAGAGCTCAGTTCCTGTTCGGAACTTAGGTGATGTCAGAGTCCCGGTAAACGCGTTATCACCAGCCGCGAGGGAACTTGCTGCCCCCTGAAGTGGGGCATTGCCGAAGGCGACGCTTTGCGCAATCCATTTCCCGAAGGTCGATGCGTCGAAGCGTTCGAAGATCTTGTCCTCTGGTCGGTATTCGAAAACGGATGGTGACGTGGGCTGCGTTGATTGCAAGCTCTCAAGCTCGCGATTTAGCTGGCGTATCCGGGCGCTGAGATCCTGAAGACGCTGCAAGCGAGCCGGAGAATCCAGAGTCGCTTCCCGCAACTCCGTACTGTGGAGCACTCCGGCGAGTGAGTAGTAATCGGCAGTAGGAATCGGATCGAACTTGTGGTCGTGGCAACGCGCACACGCGACCGTCAGACCAAGGAAAGCCTTCGTTGTAACGTCGATCTGGTTATCTACTTCATCGGCCCGCGACTTGACCGAATCGGTCGCACTGTTGAGTACCTCGTTGAACCACAGTGAGGTTGTTCCCAGTGGAGACTCCCAGGTAGCACCATCGGCCCGGAGTCGTTTAGTGTCCAGAAGATCGCCCGCTATGTGCTCGCGGACGAACTGGTTGTACGGCACGTCGTCGTTGAATGCGCGGATGACGTAGTCACGATAGCGCCACGGTTCCAATTTGTCGTTATCGTATTCGTGCCCATTCGTTTCGGCATAGCGGACCAGATCGAGCCAGTGGCGTGCCCAGCGCTCGCCGTACCTGGGAGACGCGAGCAGGCGGTCTACTACCTTTGCGAAGGCATCGGGAGAACCGTCTTCCACGAACGC
>JACMLA010000240.1 GCA_014379815.1 Bryobacteraceae bacterium
ATGCCAGCGCCTATCTGAAGTGCCACTACCTGGCCGCATTCCTCGCGGCAATGCTCAACAACCAGCCGATGGGGTTTTATCATCCGGCGACACTCGTAAAGGACGCGCAGCGTCACGGATTGCGAGTGCGGCCGGCCGATGTGATGCAATCCGATTGGGACTGCACAGTCGACACGGGCAAGAGCCTCCGCATGGGGCTGCGCTACATTCGTGGACTCCGCCAGGAGGCCGGGCTTGCGATAGAAGCAGCTCGACGATCCGCGCCGTTTGTCAGCATTGACGATCTGGTGCAGCGGGTCCCGGAGCTCCGCAAGGACGAACTCCGCACGTTGGCGAAAACAGGAGCACTGAATTTCATCAACGATATCCGGCGGCGCGACGCTATGTGGGATTCCGAGCGCGCGCGCCGTCCCGCGGGTCCGCTGCTGAGTGCGGTGCAACAAATCGAGCAGCCCTCCCCGCTGCAGCAGATGACTCTGAAAGAGCGTTTGCACGCCGACTTTACAGGCACAGGACTCACCGTCGGGAGACACCCGATGGCGTATTATCGGCCGGAGATGGAGAAGCGGGGTGTCCGCACAGCGATGGAGTTGCACGCCCTGCGTGATGGTCAACTGGTCAAGATAGCCGGCGCAGTGATCGTAAGGCAGCGGCCCGGTACCGCGCACGGCTTCGTATTTCTGAGTCTCGAAGATGAGACCGGAGTAGTGAATATCATCATCGAGCCGAAGACCTTCGACCGCAATAAAGAGACATTCGTTCGGTATCCATTTTTACTGATTCACGGGACGCTGCAGAATCAGCAAGGCGCCATCTCCGTGAAAGCAGGCAAGGTGGAGGCCATCGACGTAAACGCCATCCCGGTCCCCTCCCACGACTTTCATTGATCTTGCTCTTGTACGCTTGAAATCCCGGAAACAGTGGTTCTCTTGCTGAGAGTTGTTTCCAATCCACTAGAAACACTATAACTCTGGTGTCCTGGGTTAGACATTCGTCGAAGAAGTCTTGCGGGGCCGCTCACATTGAGCGTGAATGGAGGTCATTTGTGAGTTAGAAATTCGTTCACAAAGTCTCTGGATCTTACCCAGAATCAGACTAGCGTCCGCAGTCCATATAAACGGCTTTCGGATTCTGTCCTGCTGACAATGCCGGCGGTGTCACTCTCCGATCACTTCGCCCGTAGCGATATCCAAGGCAGCAAAGAGCGAAGTCGGCAGCAACTGGCGCCGATGCTGGCGCAGGTAAACCAGAACTTGGGAGCCAAACCGAAGGCGGCTACCGCGGATGCAGGCTACTTCAGCGAGGGCCAGTTGAACGATGAGCGAGCGAAAGGTATCGATTTGTATGTGGCGACGGGAAAGCAGAAACATGGCCAACCTCCGGAGTCCCAGGGGGCTAGGAGCCTGTCGGAATGAAAAGCTCGCCGCCAAATTCTGTAAATATCAGTTCAGATTGGGCGTGGCTCGGCGAGCGGCTTTTGGCTGTCATGGGGGTGCATATGGCTGAGGCGCGACTGGGATCTGGTGTATGAGGGCTGGCGAGGGTTGTGGTGGGGGATTTCAGACCGTCTGAAGTCGAACGGCCCGGTCCGCTCGAAACATTTTTAGAAGATTATGTGTGGCGCAGATCAATTTCCATTCCGCCTTGACGTTTTCCAGACTAGCCATGGACAGGCTATTGCGCAGACCAGTGGCAGCCATCCTTAAAGCCGACAGAATTTAGGTAACATAACCACTGACAATCCGATACGTCGGTTCGCCGACCCGGTACATTCTGGTAATAGCGAGCATTGACCAGGCAGACTTGGAATCCACGCAATTCCAAGATCAGGAACAGTGGAATCCAGTAAACGCCCGTTGCCTCCATGGCTACCGTTTCCACTTCGCAAGCCTGCAGCCAGTCCGCTATCCGAGGAAGATCTTCGGTGAACGTAGAGAATGACCG
>JACMLA010000241.1 GCA_014379815.1 Bryobacteraceae bacterium
ATGCGCCTGTTTCTCGGCATCGATGGCGGACAGTCAGGTACGACTGCGGTTATCGGCGACGAAAGCGGGGATGTCCTTGGGTGCGGGCGGGGCGGACCCTGCAATCATGTAGCTGCTTCGGAAGGTCTCGCAAAATTCCGCAAGGCTATTCTGGGCTGTGTGGAAAAGGCTGCCCGCGACGCTAAGCTGGACTCTTCGGGACTGCAATTTACCGGGATATGCGCGGGATTTAGCGGCGGTCCCGCAGATAAAGAACTTCTTTTACGGGAATTGGTTTCCGCAGAGCAATACTTTGTCACCACAGATGCGCTGATTGCCTTATCTGGCTCGACCGGCGGTGAACCGGGAATCATCACGATCGCGGGAACGGGCTCCATTGCCTTTGGACGCAACGCGGAGGGCAAGGTGGCGCGCGTCGGGGGATGGGGCTACGTCTTCGGCGATGAAGGCGGTGGTTTCGACATCACACGCCAGGCGCTGCGGGCCGTGCTGCGGCACGAAGAAGGCTGGGGGCCTCCGACCCTCCTCAGGGAGCTGCTGTTCTCCGCGGCGCAGTGCGACGACGCAAACGATCTGATGCACCGGTTCTATACGCCGGAGTATCCAAGGCCTGTCATCGCGTCGTATTCGCGACTGGTTGACGATGCGGCACGCGAGGGAGACACGGTGGCTCGCAATATTCTGCACAACGCCGCGCAGCAACTGGCGACCGGGGCTTCGGCTGTCCGGGGCCAGTTGTTTCAGAAAGGCGGGAGCGCCAAAGTGGCGCCCGTGGGGGGCGTATTTGCGAGCGAAGTGCTATCGGATCGCTTTCGGCTTCTGGTAGAGCTAGAAGACGGCAACACTGTCGTAGCCGCGAAGTATGGCCCAGCCACAGGGGCTTTGCTGGAGGCATACGCACTCTCGGGGCTGCACCATCTTCACTTGACCAATGTTCCGCGGGAGAAGTACTGACGTTGCCGATGTCACACTGAGGGAAAATGCCAAATGCTTTTCGACGGTGGTTGTACGGAACCGTCGTGTTTGTCAGTGCCCTTCTTCTGCTTCTGGTGCAGCCGGTAATCACGAAGGCGATTCTGCCGTGGTTCGGAGGGTCGGCAGGAGTGTGGACGACCAGCATGTTGTTCTTCCAGCTGGTGCTACTGCTGGGCTACCTTTACGCTCACTTAATCACACGGACGCTTGCGGTGCGGACGCAGACCATTCTGCACATCGCATTACTGGTTCTGGCGTCGTTATTGCTGCCCATTCGTCCCTCTGAGCAATGGAAACCTTCGGGCGAGGGCGATCCTGCAGGGCACATCCTGGGCCTGTTGTTTGCTTCTGCGGGACTTCCTTATTTTCTGTTGTCGGCTACCAGTCCTTTGCTGCAATCGTGGTATTCCAGAACGCTGCAGACGGGTTTACCCTGGCGTTTGTTTGCCGTATCTAATCTTGGTTCACTGATCGCTCTGCTTTGCTATCCGGTACTGATCGAGCCGCAACTGACCGTAAGGCAACAACTGGGTTGGTGGTCGGCAGGATTTGGTGGGTTTGCAGCGCTCTGCAGCGTTGCCGCAATTGTGACCGGGCGTGGGGTGGCAGTGGCGGACGCGGTAACGCTGGCGACCCCGGGAAAACAGATACTCACGTGGCTCGCGCTGGCGATTGTGCCGTCTGCCCTCTGGCTGGCCGTTGCGAGTCAGATCAGTCAGGATGTGGCGGCAGTTCCGTTTCTCTGGATCCTCCCACTATCGATCTATCTCATCAGTTTTGTGCTGACGTTTGACAGCAGCCGCTGGTATTCACCCCGTGTGTACCGCTGGATTCTTCCCCTAAGCTGGATTGCCTTCGTCGCGCTGGCAGGGCAACAAGGTCACATAAAACTGGAATACACAATCGCCCTTTATGCTCTTGCGCTATTGCTTTGCTGCATGTTCTGCCACGGCGAGCTGGCCAGGCTGAAGCCGGATACCGGTCAGCTTACCCTGTACTACCTGACAATCTCAGCAGGCGGAGCACTCGGTGGTTTGTTTGTAGGACTGGTCGCACCTAAACTGTTCGACCGTTACCTTGAGTTGCCTGTTGCCATGCTGGCGTGCGTGGTGCTTGCACTGTGGTTGCTTTACAGAGTCAGCAATCAACGGGTTATCCGGATCGCCGTCGTTTCGGCAGCAGGCGCAGTGGCCGCGACTTTCGTCAATTCCAGCAAACTAAATTACGAGATCCATCTGCGCAATTTCTACGGCACGCTGCTGGTGGAAGAAGAAACTCAGGACAACAAAGAGAAGATCCGGACTCTGTACAACGGCACGATTCAGCACGGACTGCAATTTGTATCGGCAGCGAAAAGCCGCATTGCGACCACATATTACGGACCTGCTTCCGGAGCGGCACTGGCGTTGCGGGAACTGGAGCAGCGGGGACCGGTCCGGCTTGGCGTTATCGGTCTGGGAGCCGGTACCATGGCAGCGTATTCGCGACCGCATGATTATGTCCGCTTTTATGACATAAATCCTCTGGTTATTCAGCTTGCAAGAACGGAATTTCGATACTTAAGGGAATCGCAAGGGAAAACAGATGTGGTGCCGGGCGATGCCCGTCTATCTCTGGAACGTGAGACACCCCAGAATTTCAGTCTGCTGGTTGTCGATGCCTTTAGTGGCGACTCGATTCCGATTCATCTGCTGACAAGGGAAGCCTTCACGTTGTATTTCCGGCACATCGCTCCAGGTGGTGCGATCGCAGTTCACGTGACGAACAAGCATCTGCAACTGGCGCCTGTAGTGAAAAAGCTTGCCGGCGATCAGAGGGCGCACTCCCGCCTGATTATCAATACCAGCGAGGAAGAGCGAAAGATCTACGATTCGGACTGGGTCATTGTGACAAAGGACAACGAACTCGATAGCCGCCTGGCGTACCTGTCTAGCCCGATCAAGGGGAGCGAACCTCTGCGCCTTTGGACCGATGACTACAGCAATTTGTTCTCGATCCTGAAGGCGAATCGCTGAGAGGCGTTGTCAGGGCCGGACATAACCACGCAGCGTGGCGACCTGCCGGAAACCGAGACCTCGGTAGATCGACAGACCGTCCGGGCTGGCGAGCAAAGTAGCGCTGCGCATGCCATTAGATTTCGCGGCGGCCAGCATATCGAGAAGCAACCGGCTGGCAAGACCACGGCGGCGATGGCTGGCCTCAGTTGCGACGTAGTGAATGCCGACATCGTCGCCGACCGTTAGCGTCAAAGCGACACAGACGAAGACAGAACCGTCGCGGAGACCGTAGGTGCGGACCCGCTGGTCCCGGATTTCTTGAACAAGGGAAGTGAAGATACCGGTTGGGTCGCCGTACGCACGCTCGTTGATTTCCCCGAGCACGGTCAGTGTCGGCCTCTCAAAATTCGGCGCATCGGCGTCGAGTCCGGGAGCCGGATCCTCCAGTGTCATGGCCATGCAAGGCGTTGCGATCCCGGCGTTCTCTATCCGCCCTGATACCGCGCCTGCGACCGACCAGACGCAATATGGCAAACGCGGGTCGTCGTCTGGCGGCACCGCATCTGGCGGAACCACTACGGCGTCGAACCAGTGGTTTCCGGCAGCGGCATCGATTCGTGCGCCCAGCGCGTTAGGCCAGCGCACCTCCGCTCCGGTGCCGGCACCCCAGCGTCCAAGAGCAGCCAGCATTTCGCCAAAGCCCAGGATGGAACGCCGGGCCAGCTCCGCGTCATTCATAGCAGTTTGCATTTTCCTCAGGCCTTTAGCCGCGATCGATCCAGCGAAG
>JACMLA010000242.1 GCA_014379815.1 Bryobacteraceae bacterium
AATGGGCTACAAAGCAGCGATGGTGCGCACACCGCACTACTACAAGAGCCTGCTAAACCGGATTGACGCGCAGTCTCTGTATTTCCGGGCTGTTGCCGATCAGGCAAAGATCCCGGTGATGATCTACAACTGGCCTCAGGCCACCGGAGTCGACATCGCGCCCGAAGCAGTCGCAGCGCTGTCCGAGCATCCCAACATCGTCGCGATCAAGGAAAGCTCCGGCAATCTCGAGAAAGTGATGCAGATGTTGCGCGAGGTGAAGACCGGGTTTCAGGTGCTGGTCGGCTCTGCTCCAACGCTGGCTCCGTCTCTGTCTGTAGGCGCGGTGGGCGCGGTTCTGGCTTTTGCCAATGCTGCCCCATACGCGACCATCACGATCTGGGAAGCGCATCGCACTCGGGAAGCCGAAGCAGCGAAAGACTGGCAGGATCGCATTGCGAGGCCTGCTCAGCTGGTAACAACAAAGTATGGAGTGCCTGGATTGAAGTACTCGATGGATCTGATGGGGTATTACGGAGGGCCGCCCCGGTTGCCACTGACGGTTCCGTCTCCTGATGCGAAGCATGAGATTGAAGCGGCTTTCGATAAACTGCGCGGCTGAAGTTAAAGGCGAGGCGATTACTCGTAGTGGGTCCACATCCGAAGGACTTTAACCGTCCTCTCGGTTTCGAGGACCTGGTACACCAGCCGATGTTGGATGTTGATGCGTCGGGAGTAGGCACCGGCCAGATCGCTAACGAGCTTTTCAAACGGGGGTGGCTTCTGAAAGGGATCTTTGGAGAGGATGTCGAGAAGGGCTTCCGCATTTGGTCGGACGCCTGAAGAGGCGAGTTTTTTAGCGTCCTTCTGCGCCTGCTTTGTGAAAGACAACTCGCCAGTCGCTTACCAACCCGGTTCCGTCTCACACCCTTCCACCGGAGTTGCCAACCCTTCTCGAATCGACTCCCGCATGTTCGGGACCGAGAGGAGGTGGAGGGTTTCCTGAATGGCGTTCCAGTCCTCTTCACCAACGAGAACTGCATTGGCCCGAGGACCAGTGATGAGAATAGGCTCATGCGCCTCGGATGTCTCGTCGAGGAGCCGATAGAGCCTGTCCCGTGCTTCGCTGGCTTTCAACGAGTTCATACTCTAACCGTATGCTTTTTAGTACGGGTTGGCAAACACGCCCGGCTGAAAAAAATGGCCGCTGCTCCTTTCGGAAACAGCGGCCTTGTAGTTTGTACTACTTCAGCTAGGGGATCGTAACGGGAACCGTTGCAGAGTCGATAGACTGCAGGAACTTTACAAGCTTCGAGCGGTCAGAGGCGTTACTCAGCGTGTCCACACCTGCGGTACCGGCGGCACGGTGAGTCACGTTGTCCATTACTTGATCCAGCGAGGACGCAATCCCATTGTGGAAGAACGTCTGTGGATAAGCGTGGATTCCCAGAAGGCTCGGGGGGACAAAGCCGGCAGCACCAAGGGGAGCCGCAGCATTCTGCCGAACTTCATTGAAGACGTTCGGGTCGAACGTACCAACCGGACGAAGTTCGCTGGCGAGCTGTCCGGCAACCACCTGACCTGCCTGAGGCGGGGGGTTGAATCGTACCCGGCTGCTGGTCCAGGAAGCGCCGCCGTGACACGACTGGCAGTTGGCGCTAACGAACAGTTCCCGTCCGGCAACCACGTCGACATCGTTCTTAGGCAGCGGCGAGATGGGTGTGCGCATGCCGAACTTAACGAATTCGGTGATCGCATCCCATGCGTTTACACCGTGTACTTTTAGCTGATTGCGACCGGCACTGGCGAGCGGCACGAAATCGGCCACATTGGGGTCGGGAGTGACGCCATTGCCGAGAACGATCAGGCCCTGACCACCGGAGACGCCGCGGATGTTGAGTTCGAAATCTTCCTGCTCATCGCGGTTGGAGCTCCAGTTCAGCATGCGCATCCCTGCGTGGCCTTCTGATTCAGGATCGAAGTCGCCGTTCTGTGGAATGGTGCGACGGGGGCCGGCGGGGAAGATCCACACCACGTTGTCGGTGAGGCTATTAGGGTGGCAAGAGCCGCAGGATCCCCAGCCGTTGTTGGACATGCGACCCCGGATGAACGGTCCACCCTCGGTAGCGGCGTCGAACACGCCTACTGAAGTGTTGTACAGCTCGCGACCGACGTGAATGATGTCTTCCTGGCTGCCGGGAACTGGCAGGTTTGCCGACTGCATGGAACCAATCAAACGTTCCGGGCCGCCCGTGAGGGCGATTACGCTGATGTCACGGGACACGTAGTTCATGACGTAAGCGCGTGTGTCCTGCGTGTTGATGACAATGCCGCGTGGATTCTTGCCGACACTGATCTGTTGCACGCGGGTAGCGTCCGTTGGATCGTTCTGAACGACAGCGGCTCCCGTGGTGGGATCTGCAACGACGTGGATCATGACGTTGCTGGCAGCGCTAAGGACGTAACCGTCCCAGGTCTGATGCTTGAAGGCCATCGCCCAGGGCTGGGTAACGAAGAGCCTGGGCAGACTGGTCTGCAGTTCCACCGCTTTGTGCATGTTGATCGTCTGACCGGCGTCGAGGCCAGTGGTGCGATTGATTACA
>JACMLA010000026.1 GCA_014379815.1 Bryobacteraceae bacterium
TTGCCGTACCGGTCCTGATAATATTCGGCGATCTTGAGAGCATCGGAAACCACGGCGGTCGGGAGGATCGTCGCAAGCCATTCCGAGACGAGGTACCAGGTTTTCGCAACCGAGTTCCACTTCTTCCGCTTACGCTCGAGGCCGTCCACATTTAGCGCAACCGGGGTGCCGAAGACGCGGGGAATCCAGCAATAGAGAGCATTCGCAGCGTTACACACTAGAACGACATCGTGTTTGTGGAACAGCAGATCGAGTGTGGATAGCCCCGTGTGGACTAACGTTTCGAAGTATTTGTGATGGATGGTCGGAACATAGCGAAGGTCTACGCCAAGGTACTGCGAGCTGGTGTGGTGTTGACGGCACCACACGGTAAGCTTGTGTCCGCGCTGGACCAGACGGCTGGAGAGTTCCTCAGCGAATGTTTCGAAGCCGCCGTAACTGGCCGGGATTCCGCGGGTGCCAAGAAGGGCAATCCGCATCAGCGCCCACGGAGGGCCTTTTGACGTGATGCTGCCCGCGAAGCGGGAGTACGCGCGGCGCTAAGGGTTTTGGGAGCCGGCTTGCTGACAGGGTCGTAGGCGAACCACGCGGCCATTTCGGCATCACTGACCCTGCGACGCGACATGATTTCCCGTCGTTTGGCGACGACCCGGGACCAGTTCTGCATCACAAACCAAAAGGCCTTCAATGAGCTTTGCTCACGAAAAATGCAGCAGCTGATGACCACGAGATCGCGCGCAGTGATCGACAACCAGTTCCGCCAGTACAGATCCGGGGTGATGTTCTTAACCCGCATCAGGAACCGGTTCTTCACCGAATGCATGTTGATGTTGGCAGGCAGAGCCCGGCGATTTCCCGGAAGTACTTTCCGGACGTGATAGCCCCGCGCGTGAGGAGTGTAAAGGCAGCGCCAGCCCAGCAGCTGAGCCCGCCATGCTACGTCGGCATCCTCGCGGTAAACAAAGAAATCCGGATCGAAGAATTCTCCGTCGGCCGAGATATCCTCGATCATCTCTCTGCGATACAGCGCGGCGGCTGCGGTAGCGCCAAAAACGTATTCGTTCTGCAGGTAGTGACCGTTGTCCACTTCCTGGCTGCCCCGATCCAGATGGCGGAGCATCGGGGTGAAGTAGATCCCGGTGGAATCAACGAGAGGCTTGTCGGGAAGGTCAAAACTCGACTTGATGGTCAGCAGTTTTCCGCAGACAGTACCGATGCCCGGCTCCAGATTCCCGGCGTCCACCAGGGACTGAATAAAGCCCGGAAGGAGAAGCACGTCAGGATTGAGGGTCAGAACCCAGTCGCCCCGGGATCCAAGAATTGCCTGGTTCTGTGCAACCGAAAAGCCCAGGTTGTCGTTGTTATAGATAACGTGGCAACGATCCTCGAAATGTTCGAGAATGTCGATCGTGCCGTCGGTCGAATTGTTATCGACAACGATAACCTCGCATCTGGAATACTTTTGAGCCAGCACGGACTCCAGACAGCGTCTAATGAACTGTCCGCTGTTCCAGGTGACTATGGTGACGGAAACGAAGTCGTTCGGCATGCAGGTTTGCTTAGCTAAAAAACTGCCTCGCTCGTTTCTCCTCTCGCGATGGTGAGCCTGCCACGCCGGCTCTCGTATCCGAACCATGCCACACGCGGGCGGCGGTTCGGAATATATCAATATAGACGGACACCGATTTCAGGCTTTGCCCTGTGATAAGTCCGGCAAACAGACGTAGCGGGGACGCGAACATCACCGCTGCCGCCACCTGGCGTCGGCCAGCATTCTCGAAGTGCTTCTTAGCGTACCTCAGGAGGCTTCCATACCAGAATAACTGACGATGCTGCCATGACAGACGGGAAGCCGAATGTCCGCCAAGGTGTCTGGCAGAGGCAACCGGAACAAACTGAATACGATACCCTGCTTGCTGTAGGCGGAGGCAGTAGTCTACGTCCTCAAACCACGCCGGATGAAATGCTTCATCGAAGCCCCCGATTGCCGTCCACGCAACCCGGTTCAGCATGAGAAAAGCACCGGCAGGCTGCTCGACGTCACCAGCCGCAGCCGGGTCCGGAGCCAGGTCGGTGTCGTCCATTCTCCAGCGCTGGTTTACCTCGTTACGGGGAAACATGCGGTTGATGCCCAAGACTTCAAAGCACAGGGCAAGGGGTGTGGGAAAGCGCCTGAGATTGAAGCCCGCCTGCCACTTGCCGTCGGAGCCATAGAGATACCCGGCAGCCGCGCCTGTATCGGCCTGAGTGGCAGCCGCGGCTAGTTCTGCGATGCCTGTCAGAGGCGTGGCGTCGGGATTCAGGATCAGGACGGCAGGGTGTCGCAGGGCGGCTACTCCCTGATTTACTCCGCTGGCAAACCCCCGGTTTTGGCTATTTGCGATGATACGAACTCCCCTTCTCTTCTCCGCTTCCCTGCGAGTGTTGTCAGACGATGCGTTATCGACCACAACGATCTCTACATCTGCCAGGCGCAGGCAGGCATCGAGGCACTCTCCAATGATTTCTTCCGAGTTCCAGGTGACGATGACGATGCCCGTCATGTACGTGAGTTCCAGGTCAGTTCCAGGTCAATGCAAAATACAACCGCCAATAGAGTTCTTGTCCTGTCTCGGACTGAATGCGTCGGATTTCGTTTTCACTCTCCCGGAGGATGACACCTACCGAGGGCGAACCGGCACGGCGAAAACGGTGAAAGTTCCGGATGCCATCCCATTTTCCTGTCAGCCATGACAAACCCCGTCCATGTCTCAAGGCGACGAGGCCCCATAACAACTGGGCAACAGCAATCTTCCAGCCGAACTCTCTGATCAGATCATTTGAGTAGTGCCGGGAGACCAGCAGGACTTGATTTCGTGCGATCTGATGCACCGTGCGGGCATTCCACCGGCCAAGGGTGCCGCTGCCGAGATGGGTGCAGACAGCCTCGGCAACGTAGCGTCCCATGTGGCCTTCCGACGCACTGCGAAGACCAAAGTCCACATCTTCAAGGTAGGATCCGAAGGCTTCGTCAAGGCCACCGATCGAGAGGAACCAGTCGCGTCTGACAAGGATCGCGGTAAAGGGCAGGAACGGCGCGGAGCAGCTTTGCGACCAGAAGCGCGAGTCAGGTCGTCCGGAACCGCAGCGGAGGGCTGTGGCGCCCCGCGACAGAGCATCCCATGTGGCGTCGAGCACGCCTGCGGAATTTGCCGAGAGGATCTTGCCGGCCGCAAATGACGCGTCACCAATCCCATCCAGCATGTGGGTGAGCCATCCGGACGGCAACCGGATGTCGTTATTCAGGATGGCCACCAGACTCCCTTCGTGCGTTGCGCGTACTCCTGCGTTGACGGCAGAAGCAAACCCACGGTTCTCGGGCAGGGCGACGATTCTCACTCCCTGGCTTTTTGACCAGTCCACCGATTGATCGGTAGAGCCGTTATCGGCAAGGACGATGTCGTCAAACGGAGTTGATTGTGCCTGGAGGTCGCCGAACAGAGGCTTCAGGAAATGCAGGCCATTCCAGTTTGGGATCACTGCTGCCAGATGCACCCTTGAATCTCTGAGTGGCTGCATTAGTCGAAGCGCTTTCGCACCAGAAACCAGAGATTGTGGAAACCATCCCGCCACGGATTCAACTTGATCTCTCCAAGGCGTGACGAGTACTGAATGGAGATCTCCTGAAAGCGGATTCTCGGATTCTTGAGAGCCTCGATCTTAATCTCTTCGGAGAAGGCCATGCTGTCCGATCTTAGTTTCATACCGGCCAGAATCGAGCGGCGAAACACCCACATGCCCGACTGGGAGTCACTGACCCAGCGCAAA
>JACMLA010000027.1 GCA_014379815.1 Bryobacteraceae bacterium
AAGAACGTCGCTCCCGCGCTGCCTCCATTGGTAATCACTGCCAGCGCGTCTACACCGCGAAGATCCTCCCTGCCCTGATTCCAGGTCGCCAGATCGAACGTGAACGCGCTACCCGGCTGCAGTTCGCGTGTTTGCTCGTCCAAACGATAACCAGGAAGTACGTCGGTGAAATCGGCGAGGAAAGATCCGAAGAACGGTACGGCCAGAAACACGACGCGGCGGATCTTCGGGTCAGCGGGAGGCTGGAACACTCCACGCGCGGTCTGTTTTCCTGCGAGGTAACTGCGAACGATCATGCCGCCCATGCTGTGCGCGACCACGTCTACCTGGGTGACAGGTCGGCCTCCAGTGAACTGTAGACCGTTCAGGTAGTCCCGGAACGCGTTCCCAAGAACTTCAATAGGCGGATTTCCAGGCACATCGCAATTGTTGAAGAACAGCGAGACGCGTCCGTCGCGTTCAAGGACCTGATTTGCATCACCAAAAGTACCTTCAAACGTCGGGCGATCCGTACAGCCAAACTGATACCCATTCAGAAAAACCACAGGCGGTTTTCCAGTATCCGGCAGTGGCTGTCCGTTCGCGATCAGCTGAGCTCTTGCACCCGCCGGGGCGAGTAGCGCCACCACCAGGCCAGCAACGTAAGTCCAACCAGGATGAGACCCGCCGAAAGTCCAGCCCACAATCCAAACACACCCATTCCAAACACGAAGCATAGTATGTAGCCCGCAGGCAAACCTAAGGCCCAGTGTGCCACGAGGTTGGCAAGCATCGGCGTGCGCGTGTCACCCGCGCCTCGCAGAATGCCTGTGGCCGAAACCTGGATTCCGTCAAAAATCTGAAAGACCGCGGCAATCGAGAGGAGGGGTACCGCGATGCGAAGGACATCGCTGTTTTTGGTGAATAGCTCGACTAAAGTTGTCGGAATCAGAAACATTACGATCGCGGCGAAGCTCATAAATCCCGCTGCAAAGGCAACGGTGAGCCAGCCCGCGGTTTTTGCTGACCGCATGTCACCGCGTCCCACTGAATTCCCCACCAGCACCGCTCCGGCGGAGGACAACCCAAGAGGGATCATGAACGAGGTCGCCGCAATCATCAGGGCAATGTGGTGAGCGGCCAGCGACTCCGGATTCAGTTTGGCTGCCATCATTGTGGCGGCAGCAAACACCCCGACTTCCAGCAGAATCTGACCTGCTGCAGGACCTCCAAGAAGCAGAAGCTCCCGGGCCGCCGCTAACGAAGGCCGGGGCACATTTTTCAGGAGACTGCGCGTTGTGCCAAAAGCAAACAGCGCAAGCACGCCAGCCATGTAGATGCGTGCTCCCAGAGTCGACCAGCCTGACCCTTCTACGCCAAACATGGGTATCAGGTAGTAGTTGCCGACAGCGTTCACCACGTTCGCACTAATGAGCGCAAACATCACGATCCCGACTTTGAGCAAACCCTGCAGGTAGCGTCGGAAGGCGGCATAAAGCAGCAAAGGTAGCAGGCTGAAGTTCAGCGCGCGCACGTAGGGCACGGCTACTTCCAGCACGCCCGGCTGCACTCCGAAGATTCGCATTGCCGGGATACTAAACTCTACAAACATCATCAGCACCAAGGCACTCAGAATCGCGAGGTACAGGCCATGCCACAACCAGCGGTCGCAGACATCCCTTCGTCCGGCGCCGAACGCCTGTGCGATCAGCGTGTCAAGCCCGAGTAGAAGACCAATTCCAAAGATCCCCGCTACGTCGAAAAGGGCGTTTCCGATACTTACCGCGCCAATAGCAGCGGGACCGAGTGGCCCCACCATGATGGTGTCCACAACACCCATCAGCATCCAGCCAAGTTCTGCGAGGATCACCGGTATGGCGAGACGAAGAATCTGCCCGGAATGCCCGGAGTTCACCCCAGTCGCGGTACCTGCCGAAGTCATAGGGTTAGTGTGACATCCACTCCGAAGGCCTGTCTAAACATTGTTGACAAATATATCGCCAAGCGATACATTCAGTGCCATGGCGATTTGTCATCGGATCTTGTTGTTGGTGCTCTCCACGTGCGTCAATACCTCCGCAGCGGAGATCGGAGAGGAGATCGGGAGCATAGAAGGTGCGCACTTTCGCATTCAGGTGCCAGCAAACTGGAATCGGAGCCTGGTGATCTGGTGCGATGGATACACACCAACACCTATCCGCTTTTAAGCGCGGCGAGCGGCAGAGCGAGTTTGCGACTAGTTTGCTGGATAGAGGGTATGCACTGGTTCAGTCTGGGTATTCACGCGGCGGCATAGCCGTTGACGAATCGGTCCACGATTCGAATGAGTTGCGAAGGTACTTCCGGAACAAGTATCCGCAAACAGAGGCGGTGTACGTCCTCGGCGAGTCCATGGGAGGACTTATCGCGCTTAGGCTGGTGGAGCAATTTCCTCGTGCTTACACGGCCGGCCTAAGTTTCTGCGGGATGCTAAGCACGCCATATAATTACGTGCGGCGCGTTTTCGATCTTTTGACTCTGTTTGCTTACTTTCATACGGACATGCTTCCTGCGCCGGCCGCCGTCCCCTCGGATTTTCGCCCAACGGAAGACCGGATCCGTAGCGTTGCACGTGCGCTCGAAGCCGATCCCGATGGGACGGCAGTGCTCCGGAGTGAATCAGGGGCGAACGACATTCCAGAACTCGCCGCCATTCTTGTGTTTCACACCGATCTGCTAAGAGATGTCAGAGCCAAATGTGGAGGCAACCCGATAGGGAACGCGGGAACACTGTACGTTGTTGGTGCCGACCTTGAAAAGGTTAATGCGGGCGTGGCGAGAGTCTCGGCGGCGCCAGGCGTGGCAGCTTGCCTGAAGAAGATTGGCGGTCCGCAGGCCACACTCGCACGGCCGTTTCTCGCTGTAGACGCGTCTCGCGATCCTGTGGTGCCGGGCTGGTTCGCTAATGCGTACCAGGATAGATTGGCAGGCAGCCCTTCAGAGGCCTGGTTTGTTCGTCAGTACTTAGGAGCTAAGGGGCATTGTTCGATTTCGTTAGGAGCACGGGTGGAGGTTTTTCAGGAGCTTGTGCAATGGTCGAAAGACCAGCTGAGCAAGCCCAGGCCGGGCTTGAGATTGCGCTGAACAGAGGGTACCAACGCCATGATTGACGACGTCTCTCGCCTGCTGCCGCTTTCACAGGCTCACCTTTACATCCTGCTTGCGCTGAGATCGGAAGACAAGCACGGCTACGCGATCATGCAGGACGTAAGAGAGCTATCGGAAGGAAGTTACAAGCTTGGACCCGCGACTCTCTACGAGAATTTGGCAAAGCTGGTGGATTTAGGCGTCATCACCGAAGTGCTTGACTCCACCGCCGGAGATGAGCGGCGACGCTACTACCGGCTGACCGCCTTAGGAAAACGTGCTCTGAAAGAAGACGTCGCACGCCTCGGCCGCCTTGTGGGACGACTGGACCTGCGCAGGGTCAAAGGAAGGGAGAACCCGGCCTAATGTGTTTGCTATACCGCGTGCTCATTGCACTGCTGCCTGGGTGGTTTCGTGAAGAATTCGCCGGGGAAATGCTCTGGATCTTTGACCAGACAACAGGAAGCAAATTGCCGCTGTTGTTAGACGTGGTCGCCTCTTTAATCCGGCAGTGGCTCGGATCTGCGCTGCTCTGGCAATGCGTACTTATCGTCGGCACCGCCCCAGCGCCCTATCTTTTCGGCTTGCAGATGTGGAAAGGACTCAAACCTGCATCTGAAAATCAAAACTTGTCGCAACAGGCTCTACTGAGCGCTCCGGAGATCGCGTTCATGTTGACGGTTTTTGTGATCTGCCTTTTCTCGGTCGCCGGTTGCCGGTACGCGATGGCGCGAACTTATCGTCATCTGTCGCTGAACTGCCGAGCTTCCGCGATGGAACAGTAAGGACAGTGGCCGAAGGGTCCGTTTCGCTCGAGGACAGCCTGTTGCGATCGCAATCGGCGGCACTGCGGCATGTGGAGGCTAGCGCTTGTAATGGTGAGACTCCACACCAGTGGCGGTACCTGCCGAAGTCATAAGGTTAGTGTGACATCCACTCCGAAGGCCCGTCTAAAATGGTTCTTGACCCACATGCACCGTCAAATATCCATTCTTCTTGCTGGATTCGCCCTGACTTTTGGGTCATCAGTTTACGCGCAAACATGGCGCGGTTCGATTTACGGCACCGTCGCGGATGCGACCTCTGCACCTGTTGCCGACATACCGGTAACAGCAACCAGCACGGAGACCGGGAAAGTCCGGAGTGTCCGATCCGACAGTGACGGCTCTTTCCGATTTACTCTGTTGCCGCCCGGACTATTCCGGATCCAGGCAGAGCGGGAAGGCTTTCGCATATTCACTGCGGACGTGTCTGTGCCGGTTAATGCCGAAGTGCGGTTGCTGATTGAAATGCAGACGGGAGCTCGTGCAGACGCGGTCACTGTCGGAGGCACATCAGAGCTCCTCAAGACAGAATCGGCTTCGGTCAGTACAGTGGTTGAGAACCGAAATATCCGGCAGCTCCCTTTGGACGGCCGCAACTTCTATGAGTTGAGTTTGCTGGCGCCCGGAACTTTGCCCGCTGCCCAGGGATCGGCAGGTTCCGTTCGCGGCGATTTCGCAATCAACGTGAATGGGTTGCGGGAAGATACGAACAACTTTCTACTCGATGGGATTTACAACGGAGACCCCAAGCTGAATGGTGTCGGTGTGGCACCTCCTCCGGACGCCATTCGTGAATTTGAGGTCCTTACCCACACGTACGACGCCTCGTTCGGACGGAACGCAGGAGGCCAGATCAATGTAGTACTGCAGTCCGGTACGAACGCTTTCCATGGAAACGCCTGGGAGTTTTTTCGAAACGCCGCCATGGACGCGAGAAATCGTTTCGCGCCCTCTGACGAGACATCGCCGCGGTATCAAAGAAATCAGTTTGGAGGCACCCTCGGTGGGCCGATCCGCAAGAACAAGACGTTCTTCTTCGGAGACTATGAAGGCACGATTAGACGAGAGGGCATCACCCGCATCACGAACGTACCAACGTTAGCCGAGCGATCCGGTGACTTTTCGCAAAGTCCGCGAGTTCCAATCAATCTCTTCACCCAGTCCCCATTTCCGGGCAATCGCATCCCTGTGGAGTTTCAAAACCCGGTAGGCCGGGCACTCGTAAATCTATACCCTGCCCCAAACCGCAGCGGCATTGGTCAGAATTACGTTTCGTCTCCCGTTTCGCGGGATCGTACGCATCATTTCGATACGCGTGTCGATCACAGCTTTAGCGCTTCCTCTGAGCTGGCTTTGCGCTATAGCTGTGCCGACCGATCGTTTTTCGAGCCGTTCGCCGGTTCGGGCTTCTCCCGTGTTCCAGGCTATGGCAACGATATCGAGAGGCGCGCGCAGAATGTGATGGCCAGCGAGACACACACATTCACTCCTACTTTGCTGAATGAGTTGCGAGCGGGATTCAATCGGGTCGCCTTTGGCGTTTTCCAGCAAGGCAGAGAAACGAACGTCAACCGGCAGGTTGGGTTGCCCGAACCATGGCTCAATTCGAGGGACCAGGGGTTGACGTTTCTCAGTGTGGCAGGCTACTCCCCTCTTGGGCAGGAGTACAACAGCCCGCAACACAGCGTCACAAACAACTACCAGATCGTAGATCAGGCCACGTTTACAACTGGGCGCCACGCAATCAAGTTTGGGGGTGAATTTCGCCGTCTGCAGCAGAATGCTTATCGCGATATCCAGGGCAGGGGTCAGTTAAGCTTCTTCGGAATCACGGGCACTCCGATAGCTGACATGCTGCTGGGAATCCCAACTGTCGCGGTGCGGGCCACGATTGACAATCATCAAAACCTGCGCTCATCGAGCTATGCACTGTTCGCACATGACACCTTTCGGATTACACCAACATGGACGCTGTCGGGTGGGGTGAGATATGACTACACTTCGCCCGGCGTCGATGTTCGCGATCGCGCGAACTTGTACGATCCTTCGCGAGGCACGCTGGTGCAGGTCGGTACCAACGGCTTGCCCCGGGGAGGCTATGAATCGGATCGCAACAACTTCGCCCCAAGAGTTGGGCTAGCATGGGCGCCTGCTAATCGGAGCTTCGTAGCGCGGGCAGCTTATGGAATCTACTACGATCAGTCTTCTCTCGCGCCGAGCGAAGGACTTTACTTTAGTCCTCCCTACTACGATCTGCGGCTGTATGTCCCTCTCGGGAACAACTTACTAAGCTTGAACGATCCGTATCCGGTCAACTACCCCAGGCTGCCTTCCTCTGCGCTTGCTATTCAGCGGGATTTACGGACGCCCTATGCGCAGCACTGGAATGTGAATCTACAGCAATCGGTCTCGGGCAATGGCGTGATCGACATTGGATACGTTGGTACTAAGGGTACCGGTCTAATCTCCGCCCGGGATATCAACCAGCCACGGCCGTCGAACGCGCAATTCTATGTGCGACCGAACCAGGCGTTTGAAGACGTGAACATTCTGGAGTCGCGGTCGAATTCCGTGTACCATTCGTTGCAGGCGAAGTATCAGCAGCGGCTATCGTTCGGCTTGACCATGGTCGCCAGTTACACGCTTGGCAAGTCGATTGACGACGCGTCCAGCTTCTTCTCAAGCGCGGGTGACGCAAACTTTCCGCAGGATAGTTACAACCTGCGGGCCGAACGGGGACGGTCCAGCTTTGACGTTCGCCAGAGGATGTCGCTGAGTTACGTTTACGATCTGCCGTTACGGGGTAATCGGCTCGCGAACGGTTGGCAAACAGCTGGAGTGTGGACTTTCCAGACCGGACGCCCATTCACCGTTGCTCTCCTGAGTGATCTTGACAATAGCAACACCGGACGCAGCTCACTGGGCTTCGGCGCCAATGACCGGCCGAGCGTGGTGGGAGACGCAGATTCCGGTAACAGTAATGAGAGCCGCTGGTTCAACACTGCAGCTTTCTCGATTCCTGCACGAGGAACCTTCGGCAACGCCGGACGCAACATTCTCGAGGGACCTAGTCTTCAGACGATAAATGCCTCGTTGCTAAAAAATACGCGACTCACAGAATGGCTCACGACCCAACTGCGCCTTGAGGCTTTCAACCTTCTCAATCGCACCAACTACGACCAGCCCGATAACTTTCTGGGCTCACCAAGTTTTGGCAGCATTCTTTCTGCGGGTAGTCCGAGGCGCCTTCAGTTGGGATTGCGATTCCTCTTCTAAGCGAACGAGTTTTCGTCCGCGAACGCGCCAGCCTTCTAACTCAAGCCTCGTGATCTGCTCGAGCCCTGGAAGCCCGCTGAGACGCACCTCAAGTCCCTTGCCCACGACGCGGTGCCAGGGCACGTCCGGGGGACATGCCTTGAGTGACCACACGACTTGCCGCGCGCCTGTCGGATATCCCGCTGCTGCTGCGACCTGAGCGTAGGTCATGACTTGACCACGTTCGATGCAGCGCACTATTGCCCGAAACTCTTCCAGCTTCACTGTTGTGATTGTGGCTCAGCCTGATTGGAAAACGTGCCTGCCCGAGTATTTACCGGCTGAACGTGGCGCTGGATTGTGTGGGTTCGGCAAAGATAGGGCGACCCGCTAGCGCGGATCGGAATGCCCAGAGAGTTAATGCCAGAAACCAGCCATACAACAAAAGGCCATTTCCGGAATACCAGAGGTTGAAGTCAAGCGTCGCTGCGGGGGTCATTAACGGGTTGAGAATGGAAAGAAGGGCGAACAAAGCAGTCAGGCCAAAGCGGGCAGCAACTGCAAACGCGAGTAGATTAACGGCAGCCCCGACAGCAAGCCCAAGAGGCAAGTTGGAAGCGCCGAAAGCAATGGGTAGACCGAACAAAACGCCGCAGAAGAAGACGGCGATCCAATCCTTACGGAACAGTTGTCTGAGAAGGAACAAAATCAAAAAGGTTGCCAGACAGGAAAGAACACTTTGTACAATCCCGTTGAGTATCCCGGCCAGAACAGTCCGACTACTGCCCAGCATAAAGGGAGACGGGAGAGTGTTCTCGATTACCCCGTCTCGCTTTTCAATTGCGAACATAATCAGGATAGGGATGGCCGCCAGTATCGCGGCTGCTGCGCCGATTAGCAGATCCCGTCCGGCAAGAGGATCATTCCAGCGTCCGCTTATCAGCCTCGTCCACGAGATAAGAGACTGCGGCCAGCGGCGGCGTGCCAGCGGTTCGAGGGCAATATAGAAGATCCACAGCGACGCTGCTTTTAACAGGCCTAGTGCAATCGCTAATCCAATCATTGCAACTTCTGCCTGGCTGCGAACATGATCGGCACCAAGGGCGAAAGCAAGCATATGCAGACCGAAGATAATACTTGCAATTCGCATCGCGCCCTGCCGGTCTCCGCGTCCAGCGAGCAAGTTTTGGCGAGCCAGAAACGCACCGCATCCAACGACAATCGTCAATACCACCAGGGACAGTACCTGCGAAACAAATTGCCCGGGCATTTCAGGTCTTGGCTGACGGCCTGGCAGACTCCAGGGAAGTACAGTGTTGAAGTAAACGAGTCGGCCTTTCCAGGCAGCAGCTTCGATGCGAAGCTCTTCGCTGGTCAAGGAAGGTTCTTTGCCAACCCAGGCGGCACGATCGTCGGTAGCACCGTCGGACAGCCACTCCGGTTTCACTGAGCGAAATTGTGACGCATTGTAGCCAGCGGTTTGCAGTAGCGCACTCCAGTCCACAGCTTGCGTCGGCGAGCCGGGTTCTTTCTCCGGCGTAACATACTGCATCCTGAGAAGCCGGCCCTGTCCATCGAGTTGCACGTGTATCATGCCCGCCTGAACAGGCACAGGGCTGTCAGCTGTCACGCTGCCGTACACGGCACCGGCGCGAGTCGGATCGAGGTTCGTCAATTGCTCGGGGGAAGACCTGTAGGAGAAGTACATCGGCGGATATTTCATGTCTCTGTTCCCAGGTTTTCGCAGGTACTCCCAATATCTTGAAGAAGCGCGGTAAGCGTACGATTCGTCCGCCGGTTTGCTGGCATAGCCAAGTGCCCGCAACAGCGTTCGGGCACGTTCTGCCATAATCTCCGGACTTTTCTCAATTCCCGCGGTGTCTAGGGAGTTCATGGAGGCCAGCGTGGCCCACGTTCCTGCCAATCCTGCCAGAACAAAAATGGTAAGGATTAAGGCACGTACCGGAGTAATTCCAGTAGCCCGTCCAGCCGCCGCGACCAAAGCAGGGGAAGGTGTCTCGCCGGCTGCGAGCGCCGCCGCCAGCGGATCTCCGCCGGGCAGGGCCGCCGCAACCGCGCCGACCGATTGTGGGCGAAGATCTGGATCGGGAGAAAGGCATTGGAGAATGACTCTCTCGATCGCAGGATCCAGATCCCGGACAAAAGTTGAAGGGCTCGCGGGAATGTGGCCGTGCAGATCTTTGAGCTCCGCGAGTGAGTTTGCCTGAAGAGCCCGGTGGCCGCTGAAAAGCTCATACAGGACGAGGCCGAGCGAATAGATGTCGCTTCGAACAGTAACTTCGCGTCCCTCCAGTTGCTCGGGCGCCATATACGCGGGAGTCCCGGCGCGGATCTCCTCGGCTGCAGCCAGGCCAAAATCAACGATGACCACACTGCCTTCTCCGTCAACAAGGAGATTGGACGGTTTCAGGTCACGATGAAGAACGCTCCGCGCGTGCGCGGCCGCAAGACCGCTACAGATCTGCCGCGCCATGTCGAGCGCTTTATCGCCCGGCACCCGTCCAATGCGGCGAAGCAAAGAGGAAAGATCTTCGCCCTGAACATACTCCATTGACAGAAAGTAGGTTCCCTCTACCTCGCCGAGATCGTAGACGCGGCATACGTTCCGATGAGAGATCTGGCGCGCGATGCGAACTTCGGCCCGAAATCGCTCGATTGCCTGTGGAGACGCGCCGGGTGGGAGGAACTTCAGCGCTACCTGTTGTCCCAGGTTGAGGTCGGTGGCGCGATACACCTCGCCCATGCCACCCCGGCCTAACAGGCCACTGATCCGGTACCTGTCCAGCAACATGGTGCCCGGCAAATACCGGCCCTCATCTACTGTACTTGCAGACAGGTTGCCTGACCCGGAACGAGGTGCGGTGCTTTTTCCCGTACTTGAGGGAGAAGTCTCTACCGCCACCTGCGCGGCAACGGTCATCGTCACGCTGGGCAGACCGGAGTCGACCGTTCGGCTCCCGCAATTTGCGCAGAAGGGCTTCCCTTCGTGCAACTCACTCCGACAATTCCTGCAATGAGTAGCGGGTTTCCCCTGAGCCCCTGGTTCCAGTACAAAAATAATCTCATACTTCCGGAGTCGGTTCCGAGAAGACAAGGGTGAAACAAGTTGTCCAGAGTCGCCATTTTCGCTTGCTACTTTGTCTTTTGCCTGTTTTTGCCGAGGCTGCTGCTCCGCGGATCAGCAAACTTTTGACGGGAATACAGGAAAGGTCTTACGTCGTTGTCCGTTTTTCTCCCGGAATGACGGAAACGGAGCCGGACAGTATCCTCCTGCGGTCTAAGGCTCAACTTGTCGCTAATCCGGATTTGCTGCCCAACGAGCGCATGATTCTTGCAGGACCCTCTGATCTCTTACGTTTGGCCGCCGATTCCAGCGTGGTAGCCATTTATCCGGCTTCCATCGAACTCGTAACCGGGGTACCTGTCCGCGGCTGTGAGCGGACTTTCTCGGGTGAATCGGGTGACGAAGCTGAGTCAGCCGAGAACGTCGCGCAAAACTATGGTGGCTGGTACACATCCAGCGCGGGCGGCTCGCTTACCTGGTCGTTGCGCAGGCCGACAAGCCAGTGGACGGCAGACCGGCAACGGCAAGTGATCAGTCAGGCTCTGGCAGAGTGGTCCCGCAATGCGAAAATTGACTTCACCTATTCCTCAACCGCAGACTCCCGCCACCTTTCTTTCGAGTTCCATTCCGGGCACCACGGAGACCTTTATCCCTTTGACGGACGAGGCGGATACCTGGCACACGCTTTTTATCCCGCACCCTGGAACAAGGACCCGATCGCTGGCGACCTTCACTTCGATGACGATGAAACCTGGTCGTCCGGTGGCAACCCAGACATGTACTCGGTGATGCTGCATGAGATCGGTCACGCTCTGGGGCTGCAACACGCCCAAAGGCCCGGTACCGTCATGTATCCCTACTACCGCAGCTTAATGAGCTTGCACCCGGAAGACATAGATGCACTTCGCCAGTTGTATCCTGCGAGAAATCCCTCCTCAGCTCCTGCTCCTGTGGAGCCGGAACCTGTTACACCGGAACCGCCTGCTCCGGAACTGCCCCTGCCTGAGTCAGTACCAGAATCGCCGGCACCGCAGCCCACCGTGCCTACACTGCAGCCGGAAGCTCCAGAGACGCTGACAGTCTCGGTGTCGACACCCGCATCCACGTTAGAGGCAAGTGTCGACATTAGTG
>JACMLA010000243.1 GCA_014379815.1 Bryobacteraceae bacterium
GGACAGAAGGGAATACCGGTGTCGACAGTACTGCCGTCCAGAACGCTATCAAGCAGGCAAGCGACGGCCTCCCGATAACAAGTGTCCGGACAATGCGACAGGTGGTGCACGGTTCGACGGCTTCGGAAAGATTCAACATGGTCCTGCTAAGTGTTTTCGCGTGCTCGGCGCTCTTACTCGCCGCAATTGGAGTATGCGGTCTAACGATGTATTCGGTCCAGCAGCGCACACAAGAATTCGGCATACGTATGGCTCTCGGGGCCTCAGCGGGCAAATTACAACGTTCCATCATTACCCAGAGCATGCGCCTGGTGGGGGGCGGTGTGGTAGTCGGAACCGCTGCGGCCATTGGGCTCACCCGAGTGCTCGAACACTTGCTTTTTGGAGTGGAACCCTGGGACCCGGTTGTTTTCGGGACCGTCCCGATAATCTTGACCGCGGTCGCGGTTTGCGCGGTGTGGCTTGCGGCGCGCCGCGCCGCTCGCGTTGATCCTCTGATCTCCCTTCGATGGGAATGATCTTTCGCCGGATGCTTGGTCACTAGGTTTCGCCAGCCCAGGCGATAGACCTTCCTGGTCGCCGAGCGTCTAGGAACAGGCTGGATTCACTTTGCCATAAAACCCGTTGGTGATATGTGCCGGTGTACGGCAGTGCGCGCCAGTAAAGTCCGGTTATCGTAATGTGGATCATAGTCGGGGCATTCACTGGATCGTAGACGAGAACGCCACTTCAAGCAGAACTATTGAAGATGCAGTTTCCGTCCCTGAACCGATGGGGCTACAGTTCTGCGACGATTCGGAGACTGGCGGCTTCTGCGAACGCACGGAAGTCGCGGTCGCGCGTGAGTAGAGCAACCTGATGATCCGCACAGACTTGTGCGATCAACGAGTCTCCCAGACGCGCCTTTCGCCGCTTGGCGAGGACTCCGGCTCGCAAGCGGCCTGCACGTTCCCAGAAGCCACTTTGAATCTCCAATAGTGGCAGGCCGGCGAGCGTTCGCGCGATGCTGGCATTTAGCTTCGGATCGCTCAACAGTTCAGTGAGAACCACAGGAGCCATAACGACCAACTTGTCCGCAAGGGCGCGATCCAGCAAGTCTGTATCCTCACCGCGCTCTCCCTGCAGAAATGCGATCCAGGTGCTCGTGTCCGCTGCGATCACCGATCCGTCTTCAGTTCCGCGGCGCTGCGCGAAAACCGAACCTTTCCTCGAAGAGCGCGGAGGCGCGAGTAGTTCTGCGAGGCAGCAATCAGTTGGAGACCCGCCCGAACGGTCTGGGTGACACCGGTTCCGCTAGCCTCCTGCGCTTTCTCCAGGAGTTCGGCTGGAACTTCGACGGTGATCTTGCGAGGTAGACTCACAACGGGAGAATACCATGTTCGGCACCAGCATCCAGTATGGTGCGGCCACTTCGGCCGCATCGAACAGGTCTGGCGCTACGAGATCCAAGTGCACAAGACCCTGCATCACAGACGAGAACGGCGTCTATCAAGAACTATCCAAAAGAGCTCTCGGCTGATTGGCGCCAACTGCATGGCCCGGGCGTCGGTAAAGTATAATCTGGCCCATGTCTGCAGGAACTGACCAGTACGTAATGGGCAACGACGATCGAGAGCACCGTCGTCTTGCGCTACAGGGTTCGCTCCTGAACCCAATCACTGAGGAACTCCTGCGCCGCGCAGGCATCTGCGGCGGTATGCGCGTTCTGGATATTGGCTGCGGAATCGGAGATGTTTCGCTGATCGTATCGAAATTAGTTGGAAATGACGGAGAGGTGATCGCAATCGACACAGACCCGGCAGCGCTTCAAACAGCCTTGAAAAGGGCCCACGACCTGCGATGCGCAAACATCTCGTTTGTGAATAGTTCCATTCAGGAATTCCAACCGGAGGAACGCTTCGATGCTGTGACCGGGCGGCACATCCTAATCCACACGCGTGAACCATTCGACATCATGCGCTCGATCAGGGACAACCTTAGGGAGGGCGGTGTGGCGTGCTTGCAGGAATTTGATTTTTCTGTCATTCACCCTACGTACCCGGTTTGTCCAATACGGGACGAGTTGCTTCGCCTATTCAAGGACTTCTTCTCCAAGGTGGCGCACGGAAACATGGGCACTCAGTTGTACCACCTGTTCGTCAAGGCAGGATTCCCCGCACCCGAATGCAGGGCGGAATACCTGATTTCAGGCGGAGCGAACACCCAATTCTATGAGTGGGCAGCCGAATCGATGCGGTCGATTTACCCGACGCTAAAGGCAATCGGACTAGCTCCGGTCGTCGATCTCAACTTTGAAACCTTAGCGGAGCAGCTAAGGGAAGAAGCTGTCGGACAAGGCAGTTGCTCTCCAGCGCCCGTCATGGTGGGAGGCTTTGGAAGAAAATCCTGAAGTCAGCCAAGCGCCGCCTCGCTAGCCTATTCCGTTCTAGTCTGCGTTTGTGGTGACCAAGACTATTGAGTACATTCCACATAGTCCTGTAAGGACACGTTACCGTAGAGTGGCCGAGTTAGCCGAGATCCACTCGCGGGAGAGCTTGGATTGCTATTACCCGCCGCAATTCGCCAAGGGTTTACGAATCGCTCTCAGCCCTGCGCTGCATTTACCTTCCCAAGGACCGAGGTCCAAATAGACCAACCTTGCCAAACGGGAAAGTCATGGTTTACAACACAGAGATCGGCGATCTCGCTGAAGTTGCTCTGTATGGCCGAACTTGACACGGCTCGTACGTACCAGTACCCTTTTCCCAAAGGGGCTTCATCACTCATGCTACGTCTTCGTTCGACGATTGCGTTGGCTTCCTGCGTCTTCTTCGGCGCACTTCTCTCCGCGCAAACAGGCACCATCCAGGGAACGCTTACCGATGCCAGCGGCGCGGCGGTTCCTAACGCCAAGATTTCCGCGATCGACCAGGCTAAACAACTTGTCGCGCGCGAGGTTGTCACTGCGCCCGACGGCACGTTCTACCTGCGCAACCTGCTGCCCGCCACTTATACCGTCAAGTCAGAAGTGCCTGGTTTCAAGGCGCTCGAGCGCACCGATCTGAAGCTGGATCAGACGCAGATCATGAACCTCGGGGTGCTGTCTCTGCAGGTGGGACAGTCTACCGAATCGGTGACTGTGGAAGCCATTGTCCCGCTGGTCGAGACCTCCACCTCTCAGAAGTCGTACACCATCAGTTCACGCCAGGTAACCGAACTCAGCCTCAACGGGCGCGACTTTCAGTCGCTGA
>JACMLA010000244.1 GCA_014379815.1 Bryobacteraceae bacterium
GCTGTTCGGGCCGGTCGATGCTTCGAACTGGCAGGGAGCGAAAGAAAAACTCAGTTCCGATCTAATCCCGGGTGAAACTGCTTATGTCGTCTATACGGAGCCGGTTTTAAGATTCCCTGCCCCCAATATAGAGATCGTGGAGGTCGGCCATGCCTACCGCGATTTTCTCGACAAAGTCAGAAACGACGCCGCGCTACCGTATAACTCGCCGCAGGATCTGTTTTGCCCGATCGGCGATGCCTGGAGGGCGGAAGGCCGCTCGGTCACGTACATTATTATTACCCGGCCCGATGGCTACATCACCGGCTGCACGGGTTCTCTGGTCAACAATACCAGCAATAATTTTACGCCTTACATCCTGATGGCAGACCACTGCGGGTGTGAAGGCCAGGGAGCGGCGAACTTCGATTTCCGCTTTTTTTACTGGGAGACGGCCTGCAATACCAATAGCCCCAATCCGCTTGCGATCACGTATGTCAACGGCGCAATGTTCCGGGCCAGTTCGGGAGCGTCGGACTTCCTGCTGCTTCAAATGAACGACAATCCGCAGAACGACGATGTGGTCTATGCCGGCTGGAATCGCGGCAGTGAGCCGCCTACCAGCTCCCGTAGCCTCCACCATTCGAGCGGATATCCTATGCTGGTCGCACAGGAGAATAATGCAGCTGTCGTGCACGACACGACCGAGACGGTAGGTTGTAGCGGCAATATGCCCGCAGGTCATCTCTGGAAGGTGATCTTCGACGTGGGCGGTATTTGCGGAAGATCTTCAGGCTCCCCGCTTTTTAACCAAGATCACCGCGTGGTCGGCCAACTGGTTGGTCCGCTTTACGAAAACCCGACCTGCCCCGCCACCAACGTGAAATTCGGACGTTTCAACGTCTCCTGGACCGGTGGCGGGACCAACTCCACCCGCCTCAGCAACTGGCTCGACAGCGCGGGCGAGGGAGACATAACGGTGAACGCCACCACCAAGATCAAGGGACCAGACGAGCTGTGTACTAACGGCGCCGTATACAGCATTCCGAATTTCAGACCGACTTCTTCAACATTCATTACTTATACCTACACCTGGAAAGTATCCCCTAACCTGCTCCTGATGAACGGCCAGAACACGCACCATCCGACCATCGCTGCCAATATAAGCAATCCATCGACCGGAGCGCCCGGCACCATCAGCGTGGAAGTCAAAGTCGGAAGCGTAATTGTGTGCGCTTCGGAGCGTAAAGTCACGGCCTACGGCAGCTCGATCAACGATGACTGTCCTTTCTATCTGAACGGCGGGGGAACTGAGCAGGGGGGCGTACAGCTGCCGGCCGCGCTCGATTTCCTGATCATACCCAACCCGGCCGGCAGCCGTATGCCCGTTAGCCTCGCGCTTCCTGAAAAAACTGACGAGACGTTCCATGTGCGCATATCCGACCTGGGCGGCAAAATAGTCTTTGACCAGCAGAACCTGAGCGGTGGCATCAGCAATCTCGGCATTGTCAGGAATTTACAGCCGGGCTTCTACGCAGTTCAGATCATCGCGAGCGGCGGAAAGGTATCTACCCGGCAATGGGTGGTGGAATAATTTTCCAGGAGGCTGGTGTTTAATTTGTTGA